>CAZGYI010000038.1:0-8474 GCA_964530635.1 uncultured Gammaproteobacteria bacterium
TGAATTTATTTCAGCATCTCTAGATCCCGAAATCCTCCTTCGTTAAAACTACGGAAGACAGGCAAGTTCGGGATGACGCGGAAGAGTTCGGGACTAAAGCTACTGCGGACAGGCAAGTTCGGGATGACAGAAGCGAGGGGATATTTAAAGAACCCTTTGGTGCGAACTGTACAAATTCTTGACCTTAACCAGGTTTAAGCTTTATACTATATTTGTTTATGACCATTATTAAAGAAATCAAAGAGAAAGCCATTCCTCTTATGCAGCCTTATGGCGTAACGCGCGTAGCTCTTTTTGGTTCGTATGCCAGGGGTGAAGCTGGGCCCGAAAGCGACGTTGATATTTTAGTTGAGTTTCCCCGAGGCACCAGTTTGTTTGATTTAGCAGATTTGCAAATAAAACTGGAAACGGCGCTGGGCAAAAAAATAGATCTAGTAACATATAATTCATTGCATCCGCTGCTGAAAGACCGTATTTTAGCAGAACAATTACCAATTTTATGAACAATAATTCACGCGCCTTTTTACAGCACATCATCGATAGTATTGAAGCTATAGAGGGGTATTTGAGTGGTCTGTCGGAACAAACTTGGTTGTCCTCCCTCGAGAAGCAGGACGCTGTTATCAGGCGGTTGGAAATTATAGGAGAAGCTGTTAAAAATCTTCCTGAAGAGTTCAAAAACCACCATCCGGAGATTGCTTGGTCCAAAGCCATGGGAACGCGTAATATTCTTATCCATCATTATTTTGGCATAGACTTAAAAATTGTTTGGGATACTATTACTCAAAGTTTGCCAGTGTTTAAAGAACAAATTAAGAATTTGCTAGACGAATTAAATTAGAAGTTCCAGGAGGTTTTATTTGTTATAGTGTTATAATGTTATAGTGTTATAGTTGAAGTTTTTTAGAAGCTGGAAAATAAATGAATAAGCTATTAAGAAAAAGGTTGTTACAAATGGCTCGGGCAGATCAAGCTATGCGTCGCGGTGGCAAATGGAATAAGGAGGTTGATAAGTGTAACGCTGAAAAGTTAAAGCAAATTATTAGACGCTACGGTTGGCCTGATATTTCATTAGTAGGCAAAAGAGGGGCTAAAGCGGCGTGGCTAATTGCGCAACATGCTGATTTTGATGTGCGGTTGCAAATACGTTTTTTGCGTCTGCTTCAGAAAAGCGTACACGACGGTAATGCTCCAGCGTGGCAATACGCGTATTTAGTAGATAGAGTACGATTGAATAGTGGACGACCGCAGCTTTATGGCACCCAGTTTCGTACCAACAAACGGGGTACATTACAATTGTGGCCAGTGCAGAATCGTAAGCAACTAGCTGCCCGCCGTCTCCGTATGGGATTAGAACCATTAACCAGATATCGTCGTCGAATATTTGCTAGATTTTCCAAATAAAAATAGGGGCAGTAGTAATATATACTGTCCCCGTCATTCGCCAAAAAGCAGTTGAAGTAAGGCTCGCCGCATTGGTAGGCCAGTTTTTTGTTCCAACCATCCCCACTGCCCATTCGGATTAATTTTGAAAAATAGCCGCTACATCATAGATGAATTTATAAGTTAGAAGATAGAGGCCGGAAGCTAGAGATTTACGCATCATTCTTAAGAAGTTTATATGAAATCGTGATGAACTTATCTATATCATGATACTTTTTCCATACCTTAAACAAGCAAGGAAAGCATTTTCTATGTTCTGGGTAAACAACTTTTCTTTTTACTTGGTGAATCTGAACAAAAATCTGTGTATGTAAAATTATAGAATTAAACAACTCTGCCAAGTCCCAAAATATCCCTCTTTCTGTATCCATTTTCATAAATACTTTGGGGTATTTTTTGAGAGCATAATCATAAAACATGAAGTGCAGTAACTCATGGGCTGTTACATATTTTACGCCAAGAGGATGTAAATGAAACACTTGAAATGTTTTATCTTTCAGAAACCTCGGATTGCAATCAACTATGGAGAGATAGCCAATATATTCCCCCGGGGGAAATGGATGCCCTTTAAATATCTGTCTTGTCGCATTGAAAAATTCACGAGCAACCCGCTCCCATGTTTTATTAGCCTCTTTTGTCCATTTATTTAAGTAAGGGTAGTGTTCATTGTAAAATGATTCAAAATGATCACTTATAAATTGTTTCTGTTTTCTCTCACCTTTTATTTCTTTTATCTTTTTAAGCGCCGGATGCATTTCTATTATTCCATGAGAAAAATCAATTCCTCCCTGCTGTAAATTGAGGAACTCAAACGCCATTTTTTTATCTAAAATTTTATTTAGTCTAAAAGTGACTTGTTGGAACATAATATAAAAATCCCAAGCTTAGTAAATTATATCATACTTAGCTTGGGATTATAATGATTGTTTATTAGTTTAGGTTGTTTGGAGAGACATTTTTTCAATCAAATCTTGAATCAGAAATTCAACCGTTGCCTTAGCATGTACACAGAAAATGTCATCTAATTCCCAAATACTGCCATTGCGTTTGTCGGCACTATATGGACAACCACCGCCACAAACACTTAAAGCGATGCACTCTCGACACTGCGGCATAAAAAGGGGTGAACGATAACGCCATTCTTCCCAAATAGGATGTTCCAATGGATCAAAAGCTTCATTGGGGTGCACAAAGTATTTCCTAGTCCCACAGTAACCTTGACCGCCTTCGCGACACGCCCCAATGCTTGGCATTGGGGACTCAGAGCGCAAATAGATATTCCCGCGTCTGGATCGCAAAACGACAGCGAGGTGGCGGGCATACCCATATGCTTGGCATATGGGTAGCCACCGAGCGGCCAGACGCGGCTTGACAGACACCAATCATACCATCAGGAGATACCACTAACTGTTGTCCGCACCCACCACAATCGTGATAGTAAATATAACCGTCGACAAAGGCATTAACTTTTCGCATGATGCGATCCTCATAAATACCACGTTCACGAAAGTAACGAAAACAGTTAACGATTTGCTGCGCGGCTTTCTGAGCATAGAGAGCAGTATCACCCCGTGCATCCGTCACGTTTTTATTTTCAATAAGGATGTTAAATCCAATAGATTTTACACCTAACTTTTCAGTAAACCATTTGGCTATCTCTTCGAGATGATCAACATTGTACCGAGTTACCGTACAACAGAAGCCAGCTTGAATTCCATGTTCAAGCAACAACTGATAACCCCTCATGATATCATCATAGGACCCACTGCCATTATGGTAAGAACGAGAATGATCATGAATTTCTTTTGGTCCGTCAAGAGAAATAGCAATATTAAGATTCTCTACACCCTTAAAGATAGAAAGGGCTTTATTATCAATTAAAGTGCCATTCGTATTGATGGTGATAGAAGTATTATCAGGTAACTCGCTGTCAATTTTGAGCTGTTTGATATACATTAACGTCTTCTCAATGGTAGTGAGATTAGTTAATGGTTCACCGCCGTAGAAAATAATTTGCGGTTCTTTAATGTTGTGACTCCTTTTGAGTGAGCTGATAAAAAGGTCAACGCCCAATCTAGCAGTTTTCTCCGACATAGAAGAAAATTTGTATCCCTTTGGCATCGCATTTTCTACAAAACAGTATGTGCAGGCTAGGTTGCACGCATCGGTCATCAGAAGATAGAGGATGCCAATCCGTTTACAAGTGAGGCCGGTTTGAATTTTTCCATAATCGTCGAGGTCAGGACGTTGGCCTAAAGGAAAGATAAGTTTGTGTTCAACTAATTGATTAATCAATTTATCACCCCCATCGGCCCGCAAGAATGCAATTTTATCTGAGGAAATAATCTTATATCTGGCATTATGGAATACGTTCGCCGTTTTTTTATCAACAATAACCAACCCTAACGTAAGCGCATTATATAAAGCTACGAGATTATTATTACCATTGACAAAGTGACAAAAATC
This sequence comes from uncultured Gammaproteobacteria bacterium, assembly GCA_964530635.1. Lineage (GTDB taxonomy): Bacteria > Patescibacteriota > Patescibacteriia > Veblenbacterales > UBA10138 > CAZGYI01. The sequence continues at coordinate 3,910 of CAZGYI010000038.1, forward strand.
GGAAATTCTGAAATTCATGTTATTTCTCCTTTATCTTAATTTTAGCTAACAATTATGGTGAGGATAGAAAAATTTCTCCTATCCCCACCATACCTACGCAGATTAACTCCTAGTGACAACGTTCGTCCCCAACGAATGCTTACAGGGAGTACAACGACAAGAACCGCAGGCAGTACAACTGCAGCTACCACACGCTCCACAGCGCATCTGCATCCCTTTTTCAATCATACCTTTAATAAGATTGAAATCTTGCCGTTTGGGAATAAATATCGTCATGGTATATTCTCCTTTCTTACTAAAGTACCAACCTATAATTTTGGCTGAGAAAATTCTCTATGAATTCTCAATCAAAGCTCAATGCACCAAATTTAAACGCCGGTCATTGGATTTGTTGTTAAAGGTCTGTTTTTAGCTTAGTTAGCAGGTAATCTTATCAAAGTTGTCAAGGAATTGTCAATATTCCGGATTAGTTAAACAACAAAGATAGTTTGATCTAAATAACCGAATATTATGGATTAAAAGCTAGTCTGCCCAGGGTGGATAGAAGCTGGAAGCTTGTAGAATGGGGTCGTTAGCTATACATTGTAATATAATGTAGTATAATTAATTTAGTGACAGGACTTACGCAGTGTAGTTGTTTTTTCTCTAAAATTAGCTAAAAGCTTTTTTATCAATTTAGCTAAAATTAGATTAAATTATATAAAAGTGCATAAGTCCTGTTAGTGATTAAATAAAATAAGAAGATGTTTATTTATGTCCATTCTTAACCAAACTCAATTAGTAGACGCTCTCAAGCGCAATCAGGTTGCCTTTGCTGCTTTGTTTGGTTCACGAGCCAAAGGATTAGAAAATACTGATAGTGATTACGATTTTTTAATAGAATTTAAACCGGGCATAAAATATTCTTTATTTGATATTGTGGAAGTGAAAGACAATTTGGAGCAAATTTTAAACACTAAAGTGGATGTCGTTACTACTGGCGGTTTGAATCCTCATTTAAAAGACGAAGTGGCAGCTTCTTTGCAAGTTTTGTATGATGAGCGATAGAGATAAAAAATACATTAGGCATATTTTAGACGCGATTAGCGATGTCGCTGAGTTTTTAAATGGTGTGTCCGAGACGGATTTTAAGTCTAGCGGTTTGGTGCAGAGCGCGGTTATGAGAAAAATTGAAATTATTGGCGAGGCGTCTAAACGGATAAGTCTGGAAACTAAACTGGCTTATTCTGATATAGAATGGAAGAAAGCGGCTGGAATGCGCGATGTTTTAATTCATGATTACTTTGGTGTTGATATCCAAGGGGTTTGGAATACTGTGCAGGAAAATTTACCTAGATTAAAACGCCAACTAGAAAAATTAATTTCAGGATGACGCGGAAGAGTTCAGGATGACGCAGACCTTGAAACCCCGAATAAGTCTTGTGACTATACGGGGCGCGGCAAGTTCAGAGCGACAAGAAAGGTAAGCCGATTCTAAAACAATAGAATCGGCTTTTTTATTAACTAATCCGCTCCAGGCGGATAAAAGCCGGAAACTGTTTTATTTGTCACCCCGACCTTTGATCGGTGAAGGATCTTTTTAGATATTTTTTTACTTGACCGCCTTCGCGACACGCCCCAATGCTTGGCATTGGGGACTCAGAGCGCAAATAGATATTCCCGCGTCTGGATCGCAAAACGACAGCGAGGTGGCGGGCATACCCATATGCTTGGCATATGGGTAGCCACCGAGCGGCCAGACGCGGCTTGACGCTATTAAGTTTAAGTTTTAAACTATATTTATTATGACTATTGAAGAAATACGCCGCAAGATAATTCCCATCTTACAAGCCAATGGAGTTGAATACGCTGCAATTTTTGGTTCAGCTGCCCGAGGCGAAACCAGATCCGGTAGCGATATTGATCTTTTAGTGCGTTATACTATAACTCCTGGTCTGTTTGATCATATTGGTTTATCTCAGGATTTGGAGGATATACTTAAAACTAGGGTTGATTTAGTTACCGAGCGGTCTCTTAACAAATCATTAGTGCCGTTTATAAAAAAAGATTTACAGATACTTTATGGCGAAACCCAGAGATCAGATTTACATTGAACATATTTTTAAAGCCATTAGTTTAATAGAAAAATTTGTGGCTGGCAAAACAGTGGTCGATTTTCAGCGTGACCCGATGTTATCTTCAGCCGTTATTTATGATAAAATATAATTATGAAAACCTTGCCTGATTTTTTTAAATCCATTCTTTGGTCCTATCGTTTGGCTGATTGTAATCCCCAAAAAATGAAGCGGGTGATTATCCGTCAAGCAGTTGCCTATGGCACCTTGGCGCATTGGCAATGGATTTGCCATTACTATGGTCGATCCGAGGTTGTTAAAGTTTTTAAAAGTTTTGGCCCCGGTGGCGTGCGTGAGAAAACTTTTAATTTAGCCGCCGTGCTGTTTGGTTTAAAATAAACTATGTTTTCGCAAGCGTTAAATCGCGCTACGCAAACTGTTTGGGAAAAATGCGGTTTTTTTTCAGATAGTTATTTAGCCGGTGGCACGGCGTTGGCTTTGCAATTAGGCCATCGCCGCTCGGTTGATTTGGATTTCTTTTTTAGTAAGCCAATCGCTAGGGCCTTTTTGCCGCTGATTGAAAAAAATTTACAATCACCCGCCACTTTGTTAGTTAACACCGCAGACGAATTAACCATTAGTATTTTGGGTGTTAAAATTACTTGTTTACATTATCCCTTTCCTTTACTGGATCAAGTTATTTCTACCCCGGTTATTCCTTTGGCCGGGGTGCGCGATATAGCTGCTATGAAAGCTTATGCTTTAGGTCGCCGGCAATCACTTAAAGACTACATTGACCTTTATGTTATTTTGTCGCGCAACTTAGTTTCTCTGCCGGCTTTGTTGGCAGATTCTCGCGCCAAGTATGGTGATTTATTTAACGACCGAGTTTTTTTGGAACAACTTTTATATACTGCCGATTTAGAACCAGAAGCGATAGATTGGCTTATGCCGCGGGTGAGCATAGATGATATTAAGCGCTTTTTTACGGAGTTGATTAGTAAGTATAAAAAAGATTTGATTTAATGTTTATTGCCGCAAGCTGTAAAAAAGTAAGTAAGAGCTAGAGTAAGAGCTAGAGTAAGAGTTTAGAAAATAGTTCTGTTTCGCAGGGCTGTTTTTTAATTTTAAAAATCCCCCTGCCCCTTGTCATCCTGAATTTTTCTGCGTCATCCCGAACTCGCCTGTCCTCCGTAGTTTTAATGAAGGAGGATTTCGGGATTTAGAGATGCTGAAACAAGCTTGCTCTGAAGATGCTGAACCGAGTTCAGCATGACACTTTCAGGGTTCAGCATGACATTTTTTTGGTTAATTCAAGACAATTTCACACCCCTGTCCTGACAAAATTTGCTAAATGTCCTACATTAGAGTGTTCAAAGGTGTATAGTTAAATTAGAATAAAGCCCTGTAGTAGAACTTCGTACACTACAGGATCATCTGAAGGATGAAAGTATGAATCAATAAATTTAGAAATTAAGTTTTAGAAAAAAATAGAATAAAAATAAACAAAACAATAAACCCTAAAGGAGGGGCAACAATGAACTTTAAAAAAATAAATATTGCAATCGCGATCGTCAAGAAAGTCATTGCGAGTCCCGATATAAATCGGGACGAAGCAATCTCATAGTCATCGCGAGCCAGTCTCATAAAGGTCTTGGTGAAATAAGACTGAACAATTAGAAACCACAGCCGATGTCTGAACACATCAGCTTTTTTATCTACCTTTTTATTTTTGCTTATTTATTTTACTTAAAACCACAAGTCCTTTTATTCTTATAGTAAAATTTATGCGATCGCATAAATTTTACAAATTTAGATTTTTGTTTTATTTTACTATTTCCGCTCGAAAAACACGAACCCAGTTGCCTAATTTATGTTCGCTGATAAATTGTTGTAATATCGGTACCACGTCGCGGTTAAGCAACCAAACACTCTTTTGCAGTTGTTTAAATCTACCATTCTTAAGAAATAAGCGTAATGTTTGTCTGGCACGCTTAACTTGTTCTGGTATATCAAAGATTACCAGGGTAGAAAATCCTTGTGGTAGGCGAGGCGCTTGGGATAGCGAGCGGAGTAAGGTAGCGCATCGTGCTTTGGCGGTCAGATTGATAATCAATCGGTCACCTTGTTGTTTGGTAGTAATGTAATTAGTGCGCTTTAATTGATAAATTTTATTGTGTAAGTTTCTAAATTCTGTTCTTCTTTTTATATCTAACACTTGCTCATGACCGCCGCCGCTTAAATAAATTGTTTGGTAGCGTCTCATTTCTACGGCCATAACTAAACCGCGATTTATTAGTTGAACGATTTCCCAAAGTAGTTTTTTGGTTTGTGTAGCGGAGGACATAAAGGGTTTGTTTAAGAATTAATTCCAGCTTAATTTTTGGTTACGATTATATTTTATTAGAAAATATTTGAATGAGTCTAAATAAGCTAAGATTTGATAGATTTTTGTTTTTTATTAAATGTCGCAGAATACTCCAGCCTTTTAAGGCTGGAGATGAATGCGAC
>CAZGYI010000039.1:0-267 GCA_964530635.1 uncultured Gammaproteobacteria bacterium
TTACCACCACCCTGCCACAAGATGTAATTTGGACTAATCAGACAACAGTTTCTCATGGTCAGCCCTTAACTTATAATCCCAATACTCGTGAAGTGCGTTGGGAATTAAATCGTTTGCCAGCGGGAGCCGGGTTTAAATTTGCTAAACCCGAAGCTTCTTTTGAAGTAGCTATTACACCCACAGAACCAGACACGGATAAGATCTTAGTGTTAATAAAAACTACTACGGCCACAGCGCGAGATTCTTATAGCGGCGCGGATTTGATTG
>CAZGYI010000039.1:277-7957 GCA_964530635.1 uncultured Gammaproteobacteria bacterium
AAAATAGTAACTACGGAATTAGATAATGATCTAGGCGCGCAAGGCAAAGGAGTGGTGGCGAGATAGTTTAACTTGGTATAAAAAAGACTCTAATTATTTAATTAGAGTCTTATATTTTATAAATTTACCAATTATTCCTGGCAATAAATGTTCGAGAATAGAGGCTAGCGCCAAGGCTAGAGAGATGATAATTAATATCAGACCGAGGTTATAAATAATAAATTCAGATAAAGACAGATCTGGTATAGCTAGGGTTATACATAGCAAACCAAAACCAATAGCCTCAAAAGTAAATTTCCATTTGCCATAGTTATTAGCTCCACTTTCTCGTTTAATTCCCAAGGCATTAGCCATAGGTTTAAATACCAAGGCTAGTAGGACTAAGATTATCATATGAATAACTATAGCTACCACTAACCACATTGGTAGCAAATTAACCTGGTAAAGATATACTAAGACAGCGGTATGCAATATTTTATCTGCTGCTGGATCCATTATTTTTCCAGATTCAGTTTTTTGATTGAAGGCGTCAGCAAAACGACCGTCAAAAAAATCAGTGATAGTGGCTGCTAGATATAAACATAGCGCTCCATAGTAATAAGAATTATCTAAAAGTAGATACAGCGGATAAGCCAGTAATATTCTAATAAAAGACAAAATATTAGCCAGAGTGAAATATTTGGTTGGTTCTAACACAAATTTTTTAAACAGGTAATAAATACCCAATCTTTCCCCTTTTATTTCCCGCCGTTCTACTTTATCTTTCCATTTATCATAATAACCGCGGAGTAATCTAGTAAAGAATTCATTTTTAAGGTTGATAAAATTATTATTATTAAAGTTCAAGTTAGCTCCTTTTTCTTTTTTAAGTTTCTATGTTAAGTTTATTTTGTGTTTACTTTAGTACAAAAATCTAATAGAAGTCAAGCGCGTTTGGGTGTTTTTAAAACTCGGCATGGCCAGATTAAGACACCCTTCTTTTTACCCATTGCCACACGCGGAACTATCAAGGGTTTATCAGTGGCTGAAATTAAGGCGTTAGGTGCGCAGATTATTTTAACTAATACTTATCATTTATGGCTTAAGCCGGGCCGAGAAGTAATTCGTCGGGCTGGTGGTTTGCATAAATTTATAGGCTGGCGAGGACCGATCCTAACTGATTCTGGGGGTTTTCAAGTATTTAGCTTAAGTCGGATACGTAAGATAAAAAATGATGGTGTAGAATTTAGCATACCCAAAAGTGGTGATAAATATTTTTTAACACCTAAGTTAGCTTTACAAATACAAGCTGAATTAGGGTCGGATATAGTGATGGTATTAGATGAATGCGTAGGATACCCTTGCTCTAGGCAAGCAGCAGCTGAAGCGGTTAACAGAACAACACTGTGGGCTAAGCAAGCAATAAAGTATTGGCCCAAGATTAAAAAATCAGGACAATTACTTTTCGGAATCGTACAAGGTTCAATATTTAAAGATTTACGGATTAAGAGCGTACAAGAATTAAGTCAATTGAAATTTGACGGAATAGCTTTGGGTGGTTTGGCAGTAGGTGAAGATCCTAAACAAATGTATCAGGTTTTAGATTATACTGTACCTTTGTTGCCTGAAAATAAATTGCATTACTTAATGGGGGTGGGTTATCCGGAAAATATTATAGAAGCAGTTAAACGGGGCATAGATTGTTTTGATTGTGTTATACCAACCAGAGAAGCTAGGCACGGGCGAATTTATCTTTGGCCTAAAATAAGTAAGCAGGATAAATTAAAATCATTGGCTAGCGGCAAAAAGTTTTATCAAGTAATAAATATTAAAAGTGCGGTTTATAAAAAAGATTTTTCTATATTAGAGCCAGGTTGTATTTGCTCCACCTGTGCCGAGTTAAAAATTACTCGTGCTTATTTAAGGCATTTGTTTGATATTGAAGAAACTCTAGCCTGGCGCTTGGCCACTCTTCACAATCTGCATTTTTATTTAGAGTTGATGCATCTGATTCGTTTATCTATTCGCGGCAAAATGTTATAGAGATAATTTTATAAATAGGACTTTTTTCTTTTCTCTATTTATAAAATCAAGTATAATAAAAGGGTATGACATATGCGCGGGAAGAGGTTAGTAAATTGACTTTAAATGTTATTGGCGACCTTTGGCGGTTTCCCTTATGGTGGTATACCAGTGGTTTAAAATTAGTTGGTAAATATTGCTTAGAAAGTTTGCATAATACCTGGGAGCGATTGGCTTTAGGGTTGTTTTTGAGATACTTTTTTAAACCAATGTATGGAGATTATACTATTTCTGGTAGAGCTGTTAGTTTATTAATGCGCATAGTTTTGGTTATTTATAAGTCTATTCGTTTAATTTTTTGGCTGTTATGGTACTTGACTATTTTTTTAATTTGGTTAGTACTTTTGCCGCTCTCCTTAATTTTTATTTTCATTTAACATGCTTGCTATTGCTTGGACTATTAAACCAACCCTATCCTCGCTTTTGGCACGCAAATTTCGTCAATTAATGTATCGTTGGGTAGGTGGCGGAGCTTTGTTGCTGGCTTTGGTTTTCTTGCTAGTTTATTTATGGCGATTGGTATTTTTTTTGGAAGAAGGTGGTTGGTGGTGGCAGTCAATTTTACCATCATTTACGCCACATCGATTTTTTTGGTTGGCAGTTTTCTTTTTTTGTTATACTTTTTATCGTTTAGAAAAAGAGCGAACTGCTTATAAAATTTTAACCGAGCATAAAACTGAAGCTGTTAAAGTAGAAAATTATTTATCTATAGAAGCTTGGCAGTTATTAGAAGAAGCTTTTCATTATGCTGGAAAATTTTCTCATAAGGAGGTGCAAGAAATTCATTTATTGGCGGCTTGTTTAAAAACCCGCACTGGTCAGGCAATTTTTTCCCGTTTAGGTGTTAATCCAGATAAGCTGTTTAATACACTTTCCACAGCTCTTACCAAAGTAACTACTGGTAATAATCCCCAGTTAAGTAATAAAACCCAAGCAGTCTTGGTAAAAGCTACAGAGTTTGCTCTAACTAGACGCAGCAATCAAATAGAGGTTGGGGAAATTGTATTAAGTTTAGCTAAAAGCGAATCATTAGCGCGGGAGGTATTAGATGAGTTAGCTATTGAACCAGTAATGATAGAAAATATTACTATTTGGTTCGCTACTAGACGCTACTTGCGGCAAGAGGTGTCTCGGCGCGCTAAGCGAGCGGCTTGGCGACCACGGCATGCTTTAGACCGAGCTTATTTAGCAGTAGCTACGCCATTGTTAGACCAGATTAGTCATGATTTAACTTATTTAGCTGCTCATGGTTATCTTAAACCCTGCATTGGCCGCGACAAAGAAATTCAAGAAATTTTCCGCATCATTGAAGGTGGTAGGTCTAGCGTAGTGTTAATAGGCGAACCGGGTGTTGGTAAAACCGCCCTGGTGGAAGGTATTGCTCAAGCTATGGTGGCCGAAGAAGTTCCTGAAGTAATGAAAGATAAAAAATTAATACAATTATCCGTTCCCTCTTTGGTGGGTGGCGCTACTAGCGCTAATGAAGTTGAACATCGCCTGTTGCAGGCGATGAATGAAATTGTCAGGGCTGGCAATATAATTTTATATATTGACGACGTTCATAATTTAGTAGGGCAAAGTACTGGCGGTAAAGAGAATTTAGATGTTTCCGAGGTGGTGGCTAATTTCATTAGCAAATCTAGGGTACTTACTTTAACTTCAACCACCCCCAGCGATTGGCGAGATTTTTTAGATCGCACTTCTTTAGGTAACGCTTTGGAGAAAGTAAAAGTAGCCGAACCGTCTACCGATATTGCTATTCAGATTTTGGAAGCTTCAGTTGGACAATTAGAATATCAGCACAAAGTTTATTTTTCCTATGGCGCTTTGGCTGAAGCAGTAGATTTATCACGCCGATTTATTCCCGATCGTTTTTTGCCAGAGAAAGCTATTAAGCTTTGTGAAGAAGCAGCAGTCTTTGTTAGGCAAAAAGCCAAAGACAATGTAACTATTACCGCTGAAGATATTGCTCAATTAGTAGCTGGTAAAGTAAATGTGCCAGTTACCAAAATTAGCGCAGCTGAAGGAGAAAAATTGCTTAATTTGGAAGAAATTTTACACCAGCGAGTAATCGGGCAAAATGAAGCAGTACGGTTGGTAGCGTCAGCTTTACGGCGAGCGCGGGTTGAGTTGCGTTCGTCCGCTAGGCCAATTGCCACTTTTTTGTTTTTAGGACCCACAGGGGTAGGTAAGACAGAATTAGCCAAGACTGTAGCGGCTGAATATTTTGGCGGTGAAAATAAAATGATTCGCTTGGATATGTCAGAATACCAAACAGCCGAGAGTATTTATCGGCTTATAGGTGCGCCGCCGGGTATGGGTAAAGAAACTGGTTATTTAACTGAAGCAGTAAGACAGGCGCCATATTCTTTGATTTTATTAGACGAGTTTGAAAAATCTTATTCTGATATTTTGAATGTTTTTTTACAGTTATTTGATGATGGGCGCTTAACTGATTCTACCGGACGAACTGTTGATTTTACTAATACTATTATTATTGCCACTTCTAATGCAGGCACTCAGTTTATTCAAGATGAGTTGCGTCAGGGAAAAACAGTGGCTAGTATTCGCCAAACTTTATTACAGGAAGAGCTTAAAAAATATTTTAAACCAGAATTATTAAATCGTTTTGATGGAGTAGTGGTCTTTAAACCTTTAGGTATAACAGAAGTTGTTCAGATAACTGGCCTGTTGCTTAATAAGTTAGCTAGCAACTTAAAGACCAAGGGAATTGCTTTAAGAGCTTCTAGTGCTGCTATAGAAGAATTAGCCCAAGAAGGATTTGATCCGCTTTACGGTGCCAGACCACTGCAGCGGGTAATTCAGGAAAAAGTTGATAATGCTTTAGCTAATTATTTACTTACTGGCAAGTTGACTCGACGAGATGTAGTGGTATTAGAACCTGGCGGAGTAGTAAGAGTTGAAAAAGCTAGTAAATTATAAATATGTTTAGAGAAGCATTAGAGAGAACAGAAAATTTGATCGAATTGGATAATAAACAATTATCTAATTTTGATGAGAAAATTATAGACAGATTAAGAAATTTTGAAAATAATATTCCCCAGAAAGTCGATAGATTGCAATACCATTCTGTGTTAGATGGGTTACAGACTAGTATCTTGCATCAATTAGAATTGGAGTGTGCTATTTTAACTGATAGCGAGGATCAGCAACGTTTGCGGGATTTAAAAGAGCAACATAATATAGCATCTTATTTAATTCAATTAGGAGAGCTATTATCCCGACAAGGTATTAGTGTTTCTTGGTATGATCAACCACATCATCATTTAGCTACAGATCGGGAAAAAATTTTGGCTAGAATTATTGCTGAACGCGAAGCTTTAGTAGAGGTTTGGCCGTATTTAAATAAACAAAAAAAGATTGATAAACAAAATTATAATAAAGAGCAGATAATTACTATTAAAAATATAGTTAAAGAATTTGGACGATTACCAGAAGATACTAAACAAGAGATGATAAAGCTAGCAACTGACGATAGTTTTTTAAAAGAGCAAATAGCTAAGGTAAACCAACAGTTTAAGAGCCAAGAATCTAAGATGATAGAGATTAATTAGAATTTTTTATTTTATGTATTTAGATTTTTCTGGTAAAGAAAATACTCGTACTACTAGTCAAACTATCGGAGTTGTTAGCGGAGCGTTTATTGGTTTATTAGTGGTTGGTTTAGGTATATATTTTATTAATCTTTCCGGCAAAAAGAGCGATGTTTTAAGTAGTTTAAACAGTGATCAGGAAATTCAGTGGTCAGAAGGTTTGGAACAAAAACCAGAAGCTGCGACAGGCCCAAAATCAGAAAATACTCAAGTCGGTGCTGGAAATTTGGTTATAGAAATTTTAAAAAACAGTAGTGGCTCAGAGGAAGCCAAAACCGGGGATCAGTTAACGGTTAATTATATTGGTTGGTTGGCTGATGGCATAAAATTTGATTCAAGTTTGGATCGTGGCGAACCTTTTATTTTTCAACTGGGTGCTGGCCAGGTAATTAAAGGTTGGGATCATGGCCTTAGAGGAATGAAAATTGGCGAAAAGAGAAAGTTGATTATTCCTCCTAATCTAGCTTATGGTAATCAAGGTGCAGAAGGCGGCGCTATACCACCCCAAGCTACTTTGATTTTTGAAATAGAGTTACTTGAAATAAATTAGTAATATTGTTTATGGATCGTCGTTATATATTATGGATCGTTTTATTATTCTTGATCGTTTTAATTTTTTTTGTGTTAATAGTTAGAGAAGTTAAAGCGCCTTTTAGACAACCCGTTGTAATTAAAGTATTTTTTGGTAATAATCAATTAGATCCCCTGATTGAGGATTGTGCAAAAGTTTTTCCAGTATTAAGACAAGTGTTATCCTCTAATAAAGAGGAGGGAGCAATAGAGCAGTTGCTACTAGGACCGATTGATAGGGAAATATCACAGGGATATTTTTCCAGTATTAATCAGGGAGTGGTTATACAAAATTTTATTATTAATCAGGGAGTGGCGCAAATTGATTTTAACAAACAGTTAGAATATCAAGTAGGCGGTTCTTGCAGAGTAACTCGTATCAGTCAGCAAATTACCGAGACCCTGCGACAATTTCCTGAGATTAAACAGGTAATAATTTCAATTGACCGCCGCACGGAAGATATTTTACAACCTTAATAAATATATGATTAAAATTATCAGAATAATCATCAGTTTAGTAATTATTTTAGCTTTAGGTTGGATGGGTTTTATTCTTTGGCAACAGTTTTTCGTAGAGAAAAATTTACCACCCGATTCTTTGTCTGTTATTAATGGTTCCAAAGAAGCTAATCAGAGAACGGAAGATTTAATAAAAGTTTTTAAACCACAAGCGCAACAAATTATAACTAGTCCTGTACAGATTGTCGGAGAGGCTAAGGGTTATTGGTTTTTTGAAGCTTCTTTTCCAGTGAAACTTTTAGATAGTGAGGGTAATGAATTGGCACAAGGTATTGCTCAAGCTAATCCGTTAGCTGGCGGAGATTGGCTGACGGAAGATTTTGTGCCTTTTGTTGCTACCTTAACTTTTACTCAACCAGTTGCAGATAGTGGTACTTTAATTTTACAAAATAACAACCCATCTGGCTTACCAGAGTATGACGTGCAAATTAGTATTCCGGTAATATTTGGGATGGATAATAAAGCAGTTGAAAAACCTTGTGTTATAACCGGTTGCAGTAAACAGCTTTGTGCTGAGGAAGAAGTTATTACTATTTGTGATTTTAAACCAGAATATATTTGTTATACTAAAGCAGTTTGTGAGCGGCAGCTAGACGGGCAATGTGGCTGGACCCAAACTCCTGATTTAGAAATTTGTTTGTCAGAATTTGCTGATTAAAAGTGGCTAAAATTATCTCAGGGAAAATGTCCCGATCGGGACATTTTCCCGTTTTAATCAGTAAATTAGCTTTGAACTTTAATGTTTTGTATTAGTAAAATTTATGCGATCGCGTATTTTTAGTTAATATGCTTTTTGAATATGATTCATAATTGAGGCACTTTTTATTATTGACAACCGCGCGGCAAGCCCCAATGCTTGGTATTGGGGACTCAGAGCGCAAATAGATATTCCCGCGTCTGGATCGCAAAACGACAG
>CAZGYI010000040.1:0-7840 GCA_964530635.1 uncultured Gammaproteobacteria bacterium
TGTCGCCAAAATACACTTCCATCAATTTTGTTATGTTTTGTCATCATAAATCTAATTATTTAACTATCTACCGCGCTTGCTTAGTTTTTGGCGAGCAAGGTTGATATACTGGATATGATTAAAAGATTTAAAAAAGGAGATACTGTAGAGGTAATTAGTGGACGAGACCGAGGTAAGAGTGGAAAAATTACTCAAGTATTTAGACGTGATGATTTGGTTGTAGTCGATGGAGTTAATATCCGTTTTAAACATTTACGAGCTCGGCGCCGAGGAGAAATTGGACAACGTGTCCAATTCGCCGCCCCTTTGGCTGTAGCTAAAGTGCAGTTGGTTTGCCCTCATTGTAGTAAAAAAACTAGAATAGCTATGGAATTAAATGATAATAAACGAGTTCGTCTTTGTAAAAAATGTAAACAGGTAATTTAATTATGACTGAATTAAGACTTAAGAAAAAATATCAAAAAGAAGTAGTGCCAGCCTTGATCAAGGAGTTTGCTTATTGTAATGTTATGGCGGTACCGCGGATTCAAAAAATAACCTTGAATGTTGGGTTGGGACGCGCTTTAACTGAAGCAAAAATTATTGAGGTAGTCACCAATACTTTATTACGCATTACTGGCCAGAAACCAGTTCCGCGTCGCGCTAAGAAATCAATATCTAATTTTAAAATTAGACAAGGTATGATTATTGGTTTACAAGTAACCTTGCGAGGGAATAGGATGTATGAGTTTTTAGATAAATTAATTAATGCTAGTTTGCCGCGAGTACGCGATTTTCGCGGTGTGCTGGCTAAAAATTTAGATGGTCGTGGTAATTTGAATATTGGATTTAAAGAACATATCGTTTTTCCTGAAATTAAAAGCGACGAGGTTGAAAGTTTGCACGGTTTAGAGATCGCTATCACTACCTCGGCTAAAAATAATCAAGAAGGTCGTAGATTATTTGAATTATTAGGATTACCCTTTGCCAAAGAGGAAGCTAGGTAATATTTGGTTCGCCGATTGGCGAGTTTAAACTATTATGTCTATAACATCACAAGAAGTAAAAGCAGCTCGATCACGAATTAAGCCAAAATATTCAACTAGAATAGTTAGGCGTTGTTGGCGTTGCGGTCGTCGCCGTGGCTATATGAGAGATTTTGATTTGTGTCGAATTTGTTTTCGAGAACTGGCTTCCAATAATGAATTACCAGGGGTACGCAAGGCCAGTTGGTAACTATTTAGAAACTATTAACTAAATTTATGACAGATCCTATTAGTGACATGTTAACAAGAATTAGAAATGGCTTGGCCGCGGGCAAGAGCGAAGTTGTTATTCCTTTTTCTACCATTAAAGAGAGATTGATAAAAATTTTAATTCGCGAGGGTTATTTAACTGGCGTAGAAGAGATTGATTTACCCTGGAGAAGTTTGGTAGTCAGGCTTAAATATGAAACAGACGGTAAGCCAGCTATTAGACATATTCAACGGGTTAGTACCCCGGGAAATCGTGCCTATGTTTCTAAAGATAAATTACCGCAAGTGTTATCGGGTTTGGGTATTGCTTTAATTTCCACTTCCCAAGGTTTGATGACTAATAAAGAGGCTCGCCGGCGTAATTTGGGCGGCGAAGTAATTTGTGAATTATATTAGTATGCTAACAATTATTCTTTGGATTCTCTTAATTTTACTCGGAATTGTTGTGCTGCCCGTAGGTGTGTGGTTAATAATTATGAGTATACAACATGGTAATAAGTTATCAGTAACGAAATTATGGTTTTCTTGGCTGAGTCGATTACTAAGGAAAAAGATTGAATAATTTTTAATTTTGATTTTTAAATTCCCGCCTGCCAAAGCTAATTTTTAAAGGATAATCTAATGATAAATAATTTTAACTTTAATTTAGATAACAATTCGTCGCTAGTTGAAGGCTAGCGGCGGGCAGGTTGAATTTTTATTATGTCTCGATTAGGAAAATTATCAATTACTGTACCTAAAGAAGTTCAAGTTAATATTGAACCAGGGAGGGTAATAGTCAAAGGTCCTCAAGGAGAATTAAATCAAGTTGTGCCACTAGCGGCCAAGGTAGAATTGTCTGATGATCAGTTGACGGTTTCGGTGAAAAATCCAGAAATTAGAAAAAACAGAGCTTATTGGGGTTTAACCAGACAATTATTAGCTAATGCGGTAGTAGGAGTTACCTCGGGTTTTACTAAACAATTAGAGATACAAGGTATTGGTTATCGCGCTCAAGTAGATGGTAAAAATTTAGTACTTAATGTTGGTTATTCGCATCCGGTTAATTTCCCTATACCCGAAGGTATTACTATCAAAGTAGAAAAAAATACTATTAGTGTAACTGGAGCAGCCAAGCAATTAGTAGGAGAAATTGCCGCCAATATCAGAGCAATTAAACCGCCGGAACCTTATAAGGGAAAGGGAATAAAGTATAGTAATGAAATTATCCGCCGCAAGGCAGGTAAATTAGCTAAAGCAGCTGGGACTGGCGCTAAGTAATAAATATTTTTATGTCTAAAAAAAGTCAATTACAACAAAAGAAACAGCGGCGGGTAAGAATTAGAGTTAAGATTAAAGGTACAGCCAGTCGTCCTCGTTTAGCAGTATTTCGTAGTTTAAGATCAATGATTTGCCAATTAATTGATGATAATAAAAGTAAAACCTTGCTTTATGTATCCAGTCGTCAGTTGGCTACCGGTAGTAAAAAGAAGGAAACACCCGTTAAACAAGCCACAGCTTTGGGAAAAAAATTGGCGGAAGCTGCTAAAGGACAGGGCATTAACGAAGTAGTTTTTGATCGCGGAGGTTTTCGTTATCATGGCCGAATTCGCGCTTTGGCTGAAAGCGCGCGTCAGCATGGTTTAAAATTTTAAATAATTTTATGGCAGAAAATAATTTTAAAAAAAGAATTCAGGAAACCGGAAGGCGTTCATCGGAGGAATTGGAGCAGAAGGTTATTGAAATTAGCCGCGTAACGCGAGTGATGGCTGGCGGTAAGCGTATGCGCTTTAGAGCTTTAGTGGTAGTAGGTGATGGTAAAGGCAAGATTGGCTTGGGTTTAGCCAAAGGAGCTGATGTGGCTTTGGCTGTGTCCAAAGCCACTAGTAAAGCACAAAAGCATATGGTGACAGTACCGGTTATTAATCAAACTATTCCACATCAAATTAAAGCCAAATTTGGCTCTGCCTTGGTTTTATTAAAACCAGCGCCTCTAGGTACCGGAGTAATTGCCGGCGGTCCAGTTAGAGTAGTTTTGGGTGTGGCCGGCATACCTAATGTGGTAGCCAAGATGTTGGGATCGGCTAATAAAATTAATAATGTTAAGGCCGTTTTTTTGGCATTGACTAGTTTTAAAATCAGGAGGTAATTATGGTTATTAGTTTGCATAATCTTAAAAGCCAATCGGGTTCCCGAAAGCCTCGTAAACGTTTAGGCCGAGGCAACGCTTCAGGGCATGGCACTTATTCAACCCGTGGCCAAAAAGGACAACGGGCGCGTAGCGGGGGCCGCAAAGGTTTGGTTCAACTAGGAGTAAAACACTTTATTATGAGAATGCCCAAGCAGCGCGGTTTTAAAAGCCAAAAAGGATTAGTGGCAGAAATTAATGTTATGTCTTTAAATCGTTTTGTTAATGATACAGTAGTTGATGCTCAAGTTTTGAAATCAGCTGGTTTGGCCAAAGGAGAGATGATTAAAATTATCGGCGGTGGTAAACTAATTAAGCGTTTACAAGTTAAAGTTCCAGTATCCCAAGGCGCTAAAGCTGCCATTGAAGCAGCCGGCGGTAGGGTAGTAGCGGTTAAAGTTAAGGCATCGTCTGAAAAGTAATCTTTGGTTTTGTTTTTTGTTCTAGATTTTATGTGGAGTAAATTAGTACAAATTTGGAAAACCCCAGACTTGAGGAATAAAATATTGTTTGTCTTGGGGATGTTGGTTATTTTTCGTATTACTGCTCATATTCCTATTCCCGGAGTAGATGCTGTGGCTTTACGTGAATTTTTTTCCTCTAATCAAGTATTAGGATTGCTTAATATTTTCTCTGGCGGAGCTTTAGAAAATTTTTCTGTAGTAATGCTGGGTGTTGCGCCTTATATTACCGCTTCTATTATTATGCAGTTATTAACTATGATTGTACCGCGGTTAGAGGAATTATCCAAAGAGGGTGAATATGGACGGCAGAAAATAAACCAATATACTAGATTACTTACTATTCCTTTGGCAATTTTACAAGCTTATGGTTTTATTGCTATCTTAAGTGGCCAGAGCGGAGTTAAAGTTATTAGTGAATTAAGCGCTTGGCAATTGATTACTAGTATTATTACAGTGACAGCCGGTACTGTCTTTTTAATGTGGATTGGTGAATTAATTTCCGAACGAAAAATTGGTAATGGTATTAGTTTATTGATTTTTGCTGGCATAGTAGCAAGCATTCCACAAGTTGTTCAGCGTACCGTGGCCACTTTTGATCCATCACAATTATTCACTATAATTGGTTTTGTTTTTATCGCTTTGATAACCGTAATAGGTGTGGTGATAGTAACCGAGGCGCAGCGTAATATTCCCGTTACTTATGCCCGAATGGTTAGAGGAAACAGGATGTATGGTGGCGCTAATACTTTTTTACCTTTGCGTTTACTGCAAGCCGGAGTTATCCCAATAATTTTTGCTATTTCGTTAATTATTTTTCCGCCAATGGTTGCTCAGTTTTTCTTACATTCCGCAGCTGGTTGGTTAGTAAAAACAGCAGAATTTATCGTTAATCTATTTCAAAACCAATTATTTTATGGGATTGCTTATTTTGTTTTGGTTTTTGCTTTTACTTATTTTTATACGGCAGTTATTTTTCATCCCCAACAAATTGCCGAAAATCTGCAAAAGCAGGGTGGCTTTATTCCTGGCATTAGGCCGGGGCGTAACACCTCGGAGTATCTTGGTTCTACTATGAATCGGATAGTTTTTGCTGGAGCTTTGTTTTTAGGTTTGATAGCAGTGCTGCCGTTAGTGATGGAGATATTTACTGGCACGCAGACTTTGGTTATTGGCGGAACTTCGCTCTTGATTGTAGTGTCAGTAGTGATTGAAACAGTTAGACAAATCAACGCGCAATTAGTTATGCGCGATTACGACGAATTATAATAAAAAAGATTTCCCCGCAGCTTGCTGCGAGGTAGTTGATTTAATTAACAAAATAAAAAATAATAAAAAAATAGGAGTTTAAAATGTTCGTTTTAGAATGGTTGAAATGGATTGATGTTAATATTATTAACGGCAACCCGTTATATTTTCTTTTACTTATCGGGGGTTTAGTTGTTCTAGCTGAGGCCGTTGGCCCAAAGGAACCGTGTGACGATCCTTGCGGTGAGGATTAATTATAAAAATTTTTAAAAGAAAAATCTAATTGCCATTCGTTTTTTAATGAGTGGTAATATTTTTTTATATCATAATCGTGACGGCCGTCATAATCATGATATATTTATCTTTATTAACAATAAATTAATTCATCTCTTTCTTTCTTCTTGGTCATTTTTATGTCTAGGTGGACAAAAAAGTGACCAAGAATAATTTTTGTTGCGAGGGATTTATTGAGTTTAGCAAAATGGCACCTGGAATCTTTTGCGCGGTCGGTGATTCAGAAGCCTTTCCGCCCGCTTCACATCTCTCTCGGTAATCATAGCAAAAGAACTTTTCTTGGGAAAGAACTGACGAAGCAACCTATTGGTATTTTCATTAGCGCCTCTCTCATAGGAATGATAAGCGTTAGCAAAATATATCGTTGTTTTTGTTTTTCTCTCAGTGATTTCGTGGAAAGAAAACTCTGTGCCATTGTCGTAAGTAATGCTTTGTCTTTTTGATTTTGGAATCTTTTTGAATCTGTCAGCTGTTTTCTCTGAAATAATTTCAGCTGATACTTGAGCTAGGTAATCAGCGAGGAGATAACCGCTTTTTCTTTCCACATGGGTCAATATTCTTTTTGTTCTTTCCTTGCCGAGGATTATATCGCCTTCCCAATCGCCCAATCTTTGCCTTTGGTTGATCAAATCTGGTCTTTCGCCAATCCATCGCTTCTTTGCATATTCCCTTTGCTTTTCGCGAGCTTTAGCGCCATGTCTTCTACGATACTTGCCTTTCTGACATCTTAAATATTTCTTTAATCTCTTGTTGCGAATGATATATTGATATATCGTTTCATGGCAGATGACGATCTTGAACTCTTTCCTTAATCTTCCGGCAATCTGTTCTGGAGACCAGTATTTTTTCAAATGACTCAAGATGTATTTTTTAAGCCAAGGATAATTTTCAATCTTTCTTTTCCTGTGAACTTTTCTTCTTTTTGCCTTTCTATTCGCTTTGGAAGGCAAATATCTTTTTCGAAAGCTGTTTTTCTTCAATTCTCGCCAGATACTAACCCTGTTTTTCTTCAATATTCTACCGATTTTTTCTCTGCTGACAGCGGTTTTTAACAAGACCGCTAGCTTGGCTCGATCAATCGAGCTAAAATGTTTGTATGACATAGCCGTAAGTGATTATGTTGATAATTGCTTGTTTTCAACATTACTTCACCTTACGGCTTTTGTCATTTCATCCTTTATTTACAAAGGTTTTATGATGTTATGTTGCAGTTCAAACTAGAATTCGGGCACTTAGATTTGACAGGATTATCAGGTTATGGTATATTGACTTGTCTTTTTAAATAATCAAAAAAATCAATAAAAAGACGCCAGGCCCCAGGAAGGGGTAAAACAAAAATTCGGCCAATCAGGCTGAAAGGAGTAACAAAAATGAGTACTTTTATAAATCTAGACGAGGTTAAAGATTATAACCAGATTCCACCATGTCATGCTGAAGTTATATACAATAAACTTGGCGGCATAGAGATAGTCAAGGCTATTATCCGCGACGAGAAAAATGTTAGTGTAACGATTACAGATCGTATAATCAAATTTTTTGACAAAAACGGCCGTTGTATTCCATCAAAGTCACTTACCGCTGCTGTCTGCGATGCCAATCGCAATTTCTATCTCAAACAGCCAGAGGTTAATTATTCTTTAGTGATTGAGCGTCTGACGCGTTTCTTTCCCTCTTGGGCGAAATTCGTTACGCCTGTGGAGTTGCAACAGCGTATTGAAGCTCTGTGGCAAAAAATTAACGCTGATCCGCAATGCGTTAATTTGCGTCAAGCAGTATCACTTGTTGTTTGCCTGCCGCATCTGCCGCAATTCAAAGATATTGACCATGGCAAGGTAATAGAAGATGATATTTTACCAGCAGTTGAAAGGGCCTATATTGCCGAGTTTGGCAAAACGCGCAAATTCGTGAATTACCGTAAAAATAAACTTGCTGGCCAAGTAAGGATTATCCCTGGAACTCGCTATGATGATATTGTGAACTTGGTAACCCAAGGTCCGGTAGTTGGTTTATTATTTCCCAATTCATTGCAAGGTTTTTCTGTTAAAGCTCAGCGAGAACAGATTAAAGAGTTGCCAGAAGTTTTTTCACTGGCTGGTCCTTTGCAGTTTAAAGTGGCTTTAGTGGAGCACACTGATATTTTAGCTCGGGATTTTAATACCCCAGGTTATGATTTGTCAGCCGTAGAATATCAGTCCACCGTTCGGTCACTTTTCTTCGAGGCCGTCGATGGGGAGCTCAGGTTCGACGTCGAGGCGCTTCTTGGCAATGCTTGCGGCCGCTATTCTGGCGGTTTGTTCCTCGTCGGGTAGTGTCAGGTTTTTGGACTTTAGGCTTCGTCACTTGGATCAGAAGGAAATTTGGTCTTTGGTTCAAAACATAAAATATCTCGTAATAATCAAGCAAGGTATAACAACGCTTATACCTTGCTTTTCTTT
>CAZGYI010000041.1:0-7491 GCA_964530635.1 uncultured Gammaproteobacteria bacterium
CCCCCCCCGACTATTTTTGTCAAATTATAGTTAACTAGATAATTTGTTACTTTAGGTTTAATGTGTAAAAATAAAATTATGACTTACCAAATTCCTGAATTATTAGACTATCCCCAACTGCTGCATGCTTTTTCTATACGCGAAGCTGGCAATATGTCATTTAAATGGGGTAACAAAGAAGAAGTAATAAGTAATCGTCAACAATTTTTAGCTGAACTTAAAATTGAACCTACTAAAGTGGTAAGCGCTGAACTGGTGCAGGGTGATACAATTTTACGAGTTGGTAAAAAACATACCAAACCAGGAATATTAAAACCGCCCAGCTTAAAAACCGACGGTTTGATTACTAACGAACCAGGAATTTTTTTATTTCACGTGGTAGCCGACTGCTTATCGCTTTTATTTTATGACCCCAAAAACCAAGTTGTTGGCTTGGCGCATGCTGGTTGGCAAGGAACTGAACTGGAAATTGCTAAAAAAATGGTAGAAAAATTAACCGCTGAATTTAAAACCCAACCAACGGATTTAATAGTTGGCTTTGGTCCGGCTATTCACCAATGTTGTTTTGCTTTCCTGCATCCAGAACAAGAACAAACTAAACAATGGCGACCATTTTTACGAATTTACCCAGACGGCTTAACTCATATTAACAACCTTGGTTTTAACCTTTATCAATTATCAGAAGTTGGGGTAGAGCACGAAAATATTTTTATCAGCGAATTTTGTACTGCTCATTCAGGAAAATTTTTTTCCCATTATCAAAATATCAAAGATAAAAAGCCCGAAGCACGTTTTGCCGCGCTTATCGGATTAAAATAAATTAAATCAGCGGTTTTAATTTCCGCAGAACTAGAGATAGAACTGGCTAACCTTAAACCTAATGAGGTAAAAAAGATAAGAGAATTTGGTTTAGATAAATTAACTCGCGCTAGTTACGAGCTATTAAATTTAATAACTTTTTTACTTTCGGACCAAAAAAATCAGGAATTTGGACAATAAGCTGACATTAGAAATCCTCAAGTCGCCGATGTAATCCATACTGATTTTGAACGAGGTTTTATTCGTGCCGAAGTAACTTCTTACCAAGATTTTGTGAATTATAATGACGAAGTAGAAACTAGAGATTAAAGGAAACTTAGTTAGGGGACAAAGAATATGTAATACAAGACAGGGACATGCGCTACTTTATTTAGCATATAACCTATTCTTATCATTCTAGATTAACTATTAGCTCATCGCCGCCTGGATTAAACACATCAAGTATAGAGAGAATAAATAGCGCCAAGACAATAAACGAGAGCACTACACCAGCTGCTGCGAGTCCGTGTCCTTTTTGTAAAGGATTGCGCCTCATCTGTTTAAGAGCTACTATACTAAAAATAAGCCCTACGGGAGAAAAGATGAGAGCAAACACCAATCCTAAAATAGCGAAAACGTTATACTGTTGTTGAGGGGGATTGGTTGGAGTGAAGGTAGGTTGGGTGGTATCCATAAAGAATAAAAGTTAATAGTTAATAATCTTGCCTCTTCTTTTATTTTACCCCCCCCGACTATTTTTGTCAATACCTTAGTTATCCAAAGAATCTTTGATAACTGTAATTCATAATCACAATGGCATATAAAAAAGCGTAAAATATCTCCGGCCGGAGATATTTTACACACTATAATTTATCTGTTACAGTAACTATATCGGGCTAATCTATAACTACCGTGCGTTAAAATCTTAAAATTTAACTAATCATCACTCATGGTCTATAAAAAACATAGGTCTCCGCTTACCAAGATTCTGCTCAATTTCCTAACTAACATCAAAGCGGAATCCTTTGAGTTAGGTGAGCTAATAGGAGCGTTTTCCTCTCGTTACGGTAGCGCTTACCTACATGGTGGTAGTGGTTATGTAGCCGAGCTTAAACAACTGGCCAAGGAGCAAAAAATACGACTAGTTTTACGATGTCTACAGCGCTCACGTTATATTAAAGCTCAAAAAATAGGACAACGGTTAATAATAAGCTTAATTAATAAAGGAAAAATAGCTACTTTAACACAGCAACTATGTACAGCGCCTCTACATAAACCAAACTGCTTTACTATTGTTATTTTTGACATTCCAGAATCTCAACGAATGACTCGGCTACAACTAAGAACATTTCTTAAACAAGGTAATTTTTGGCTATTACAACGTAGTGTTTGGGTAAGCGATCGGGACTGCCGCCAGATGATAGCGGATTTCTTAAAACGTCTAAATCTTGAGCGATGGGTAAATGTATATTACGCCACTAACCTTCTCCAGTCTCCCAAAAAATAAAATATTGTAATGTGTAAAATTGATCCGACCGGATTAATTTTACACATTACATATTACCTTGCATGCTACCAATAATTTACCATTCACGATCCATCTATTACTAAATGTTGATTGCTTTTTGTTATTGATAAAATTTATTAAATGGTCCTAATTTTATTTTGAAAACCGCTTATTCAGTAAAACTTAGCTCGTTTACTTTCTGCCAGGTATTTTCATTCAACACCACCAACTTTTCATTGCCAACAATATATAAATAATCATTTAAGTATAAAGCGCGACGAGCGGTAATTTCACTAACAGCCGTAGCCAAGACTAACTTATCTTCCTGATAAGAAAAAACATAACCGCCTCGGCCACCGGGCATAAAAAATACCTGATGTTTGGTGTCTTGCAAAAAAGCGTGATGTGTTTGTGATACTTCAGACCAATAATCATCCAAAGAATATTTATCTTTTTCCACTGGATTAGCAGGATCGCTAACATCAAACAGCGACAATTTTACTTTACCTGACTCCTGCCCCACGCCCAAGATTCTATTGGTTCCTAAAGGGTGCAGATACGAGGAAAATCCCGGTATTTTTAATTCACCTTTAAGTTCGGGTTTTTTGGGATTGGTTAAATCCAACACGTAAAAAGGATCAATTTGCCTAAAAGTTACCAAATAACCCATGTCGCCCACAAAACGTACTGAATAAATACGTTCGCCCTGACCTAATTCTTTTACTGAACCAGTAATCTTAAGCACATCATCTAAAATATAAACATCGCTAGCGCTAGCGCTATCGCTATCCAAACCCACAAACCCACCAAACATACCCGAGCCAACAGTTATAGCTATTCTTAAATGGTTATTATATTCATCTAAGGAAAACTGATTTAAGGGCTGCCCCGGCACGCTACCGGTGGCTTTAACAGATAAATCAGCCGACTTTATTTTAACAATGCCAGTTACCTCTAACTCGCGTTTGTGTTCAATAGCATATTTTTCCATACGATTTTCCATTTCGTTTTGAATTCTTAATTCCTCATCAGAACTTAAACCGCTCATCCACTGCTCTCCTAATGCGACAAATTCCATCATTTTAGCTTGCAAACTAATATCATAACCACTTAATTTTTCAACTTTGGCTACAAACCAATCAGGGAAAATATCACTATTAGCTTTTATCATATTATAAAAAAAACCAATCAAATCACCTGGGTAAGAATAAGTAATATAAATATTATCTCCCGACATGTAAACTATTGACATACTAGAGGAGCCAACCACTGAATTACTTTTCTTTATTTCGCCAGTGGCTGGATCGATAGCCGAAATAGTATAAGTTACATCAGTCGGCACATAAGTTTTCGGATGATAAATATTAATACAAGGAACTGGCACAGCCACGCTATTTAAAGAAAATGGCTCCAAAGGGCAAGGTCGATCATAAGAAACACTGGTGCTGGTTATTAAATAAATTTGATTGTCGTACAGTCGAGCGCTAACCAGCCGGCTTTTATCACTATATTTTATCTCCCATAACTTGGTAGGATTTTGCGGATTATTAACTCCATAAGCTACTAATTTATCATTGGTAAAAATTAATAAATTATTTTTAATTAATAATAAATCACCCGTAGTATCAATATTACTTAAAATTGCCAATTCAGTTGGGGGCCAGGCTTTAACTGTTTTAATTCCGCCAGATGGTTTTTGATACGACGGTATTCTCATATCTTCTTCTATCATAGGCATCGCTCTACGTGTACCATAATAATATTGTGGCTGAGCAATATAAATCTGCTGGCCGTCAGTCTTAACTATATCTGGTTCGTCTATTCCCAAAACCTGAACATTAGTTTCAGAAACACGTTCAGGACCTAAATACATTGGCATTCCTAAACCCAAATTAGTATCTCCAGCAAATTCTTTTAATCCACCTATTTCACGGAAAGCCGTTGTATCCCGCATAGCCATAGTACCAAAATCCTCGCCATAAACATTGTCTGCTTTGGTTAAATAATCTTTAAAATCTTGTTCCGAAGTAAATTTAGCCACAGAAAAATCACCCATTACTATCTCCCCGCCACCGTTCTGATTATTAGGTGGTTGCGGGCCATTAATTACTGGCGCAATTATTTCCTGATGGGTATATAAAAATACACCCGCTACTACTAAAATAAGCACGGGAATAAAAATCATTAATAATTTTTTGAAAGTTAGCTGTTCTAGCATAAACTTATAATTAATTATTTAGATAAATTTAGTATAACAAAAAAATAAATTATTGACTATTTGCTAAGCACTATAATTTCTCGAGCGATTCTTTGATTAGGACGATAGTATAATAATGTTCCTCTGTTACTTAGCCAATCTTTAGGAATAAATGATGGCACCACGTTAATAATTTTGAATCCGGCTTGCTTAACACTATTATCTAAATTCAAATAAAGTGGTTTTGTTCCCGGCATTAAAACTGGCCAAATCATTACTAGTCGACCATTGGTTTCTAAAAACGCCGCTAACTGACTAAGCCAACGCGAATAATCTTTAATTAAGGAATTATGAATTGCCTGCAGTTGTTGATTATTTTCTTTACCAGTAAGCGGCGGGCCTAAAAATGGTTCGCAAACTATGGCGTTAAACTTATCTGATATATAATTTCGCAAAGATTCTATAGGTGAGTGAAAAATATTATAAGTAAAATCCAAATTAGAAATTTTGCTCTTTAGCCATTTAATATTTTCCTTGATGCTACTAACCGCCCCAGTATTGATATCGCTGCCTACAATATTTTTAACTCCTAGTAGAACTGCTTCCTGTAAAATTGTTCCAGAACCACAAAAGGGATCTAGTAAATTATCTCCGATGCCAGATATATTGACTATCATGCGCGCTAGCTTTGGTGGTAACATGCCAGCATAAGCATCACGGGCCGGCCGGTTAAAATCTCGATAAGAAAACTCTTCAAATGGTTGTACTGTTAAAGTCCGCCCAAACAATACTTGATTATTATAAGAAAAAAATACTAATTCATAACCGACTGGTGGCAATAAACGATTTTTTTGCACTACTACTGAGGATAATATCTTATTTTTAGCTACCACGTAACGCACTTTACCCCGCCCTTTTAAATGTCTTTTTACTTCCAAACCAAGCGCATTAATCCATCGCGGCGGTCTTAAATACCAGCTAAAGCCAAAAAATATTTGTTTGGCCGGTTTGATTATATTAATAATTTTTCTAACTAGAGCCTCTTTCTCTATTTGCTCACTGCCAATTATTTCGCCAATCTTAATAGTTCCGCCTAACCTTTTCTGCCACCACGACGCATCTAAGCTATCACACGCCACCACTAAAAACTGCCTGTCTAGAATAATCATTTCTAATTTTATATTAAAATCTTTGGCCACTTGCCATATTTCTGTTATTGACAGCTCCGGCTCCCGACCTAGAATAAAAAAATACTTAAACATAGCTAAAAATTAAAATAATATAAATAACAAACCCAATTGGTCACTTTTATGTCCACCTGGACCAAAAAATGACTAAAGAAAAATTGTTTGATTATCTACTTAGGTGGACTAATAAAATCTTTAGCATAAAAAATATTTACCCAGGAATTTATTTTTAAATCGTTAATAAATTTAGTGATAAGCAAATAGGTATCATTCTCACTTACCCAGACACTTTGTTGTAATTTTTTAAAACCACCTTGACGAAGTAAGAGACGAAGTTGTCGACGGGCTAAATTCTGGGTTTGAGGAATATCAAAAATTACTACGGTAAATAATTTATCTGGCCTCTTTTTTGTCTGCCGTAGTCTATCTACCAAGGTTGCTGCTAAACCCTTATTAGTAAGAATCACCTGAAGGCGTTTACCCATCTTTTGACTTTTAACATAGTTACGGAGTCGCAAATGTTTAAGAGTTAGTTTAGCATTTTTTTCACTTTGTATTTTTTTAATCTCCTTTACCAAGGAATAACCTCCTTGTAAATAAGTAGTATGATATGATTTTAAGTCGTGCAAGAAAGTATGAAAATCTATGAGCTTTTGACCTGTCTGGACTAATAAAGATAGTAAAATTTTAGTAGTGGGTACGCGAGAATTTTTCTTATTCATAGAAAGTCGATTTTAACAACAATATCATAATAACATAAAATATAATTAGTCACAAAAATGTCCACCTGGACCAAAAAATGACCAAGGGAAAATAATGAAGTGACAAAAATAAAAAGACCCTTCTACTCTTCACAATGATTGTGAATTTCAAAGAGTCTAATACTAGGTCTTTTGTTTATTTTCTAATTTCTTAGTTTCTAAGAAACTAGAATCAGCGACCAAACACCCGGTCGTCAGCATCCCACCTGCGCGGATAGCCAATCGAGCAGGCGTAGACGCGCCAACCATCGCCGCCCCAGCACACGCGCACGGCCCAGATGTTACCATCTATATCTGGAATGTAAAATACATTCCACGAACCGTTAGTGGACAAAATACCGGCTTGGCCATTTCCTTGCAATTTCATCAATTCCGACAGGTGGGCCAAACTCGTGACGCGGTCTTGACCAAGCTCAATCATAATCTCGGGATCAAGAGCGGCTGTAATAAGCTTATACACCTTCATGACGCACGCCAGGATATTCTTTTCTACCTTGGGTAAGAAGTGTTTCTTAAAGTTATCTCCCAAATATGCTATCTTGACGCCTTGGGAATCGCCAACTTTAAAAAAATCTTTGGCGACGAAATTTGACACGGCAGGCAGGCTGACTGCGCTTACGCTTTGTAAGATCTTGGCGACTTGTGCTTTCGCCAGCACCACGACTTGACCTGTTAGTAATGCTGTGAATACCAGGCGTAGGTACTGCGTGAGTTTTTCCCCTTGTTTTGACAGGGTATTTATAAGATCGGCAACAGAAAAATCCTCTATCACCGTACAGACGGCAGTAACAACCGCCGCGATAATTTGCCCTACTTGGGATGGTAAGGCTGTTCCATGCTGTTTTGACATAGCTGTTCCTTTCGTTTGATTGTTATATGAATTCCCCATTATTTGGGGCTTGTTTTTAAAGATCTTTACCGTATTTTACAGTAACAATTAAATATACTTCATATTGACAAGTTTGTCAAGGATTTGCTAAGATACCAACGAATTGGGACATCTAAAATCTTACTTTCCTAGTTCTCATTGGGTCATCTAAA
>CAZGYI010000042.1:0-7446 GCA_964530635.1 uncultured Gammaproteobacteria bacterium
GATTTGTCAAGAATTCAAGGTAAGGAGATAATAAAGTTATGAACTGGCAAAAAATACGCGAATATTTATTTTATCTATTTATATTTTCTCTGCCTTGGCAAACTAGGTGGATTATTAGGGATCCTGTTTTAGGTGGGGAAGCTTGGGAGTATGGCAGGATAAGTTTATATGGTTGGGATATATTGCTTGTTCTTCTTGTAATTATTAGTCGGTCATCAATGGTTGGAATAATTAAGCAATGGTGGGTAGAAGAGCAAAAATTCAAAATTCAAAATTCAAAATTCAAAATTTATTTTTTGTTATTAATCTTATCTTTTTTTTCCATTCTGTGGTCGGGTGATAAGTTATTGGCTTTAGTGTGGAGTTTGAGATTATTAGAAGCAGGATTGTTGTGGTTGTTAGTTTTAGCTATTAAACCAAAATTAAAACATATTTTTATAAGTTTAATGGCCGCTGGAGTTATTCAAGCTCTTTGGGCAGTGGGGCAGTTTTTAACTCAAAGTACTTTTGCCAATAAATGGCTGGGCGTAGCTATTCATCCGTTGATTCAAGTAGGGACTTCGGTGGTGTTAACCGAAGCCGGGCGTTGGCTTAGGGCTTATGCTGGGCAAGTACACCCTAATGTTTTAGGCGGATTATTAGTGATTACGTGTTTGGCAACTATTTATTTATTTATTATCCAAAAAACAGAAGCAGATTCTAATGCTCGGAGTTCTAAAAGACGCAACTCTTACTCAAATCTCTTACTCTTACTTTATATTATTCAATTAGTTGGACTATTTTTTACTTTTTCCCGTGGAGCTTGGTTGGCATTGTTTATTTCTCTAATTTTTTATTGGTTCTATTCTAAATTGGGGAAAAATGTCCGATCGGACGTAAATACCCGATTTGGTAGAGGGGGTTCTATTGTTATTTTTACCGTAATCATTTTTATGTCGTTATCATTTATTTATTGGCAGCCTACTGTGGGAAGAATTTTGGGCGGCAGTAAATTAGAACAGCAGTCAATTGAAGATAGGGCCGGAAGTGTAAAGGAAAGTTCCGGTTTATTAGAGCAAGTATGGTGGAAAGGTACGGGCATGGGAAATTACACTTATGTTTTATCGCAAAACAATCCCGGGCTTAAAGCTTGGTATTACCAGCCAGTGCATAATATATTTTTATTAGTACTGACAGAATTAGGTATTATTGGTTTGCTTTTATTCTTATGGATATGGGTAAGTGCTCTTTTACGAAAGCCATTAGCTATTGGCCATTGGCTATTAGCCGTAGTGTTAGTCACGTCTATGTTTGACCACTATTGGTGGACCACACCCTCTATGTTTTTACTAATGTGGCTAATATTTATCATTAAAACAAATATTAGCGTAGCTAAAGTTGAAGACTCTTGACAAGCCTGTTTTTGGCCGCTAAAATGCAAATAGCTAATACTTTAGCACTCTTATAATGAGAGTGCTAAATAAACTCTCTAATCATTAAATATAAAGAAAATATGAAGTTAAAACCATTAGCCGACCATATTGTGGTCAAAGTTACTAAAGAAGATAAAATGACCAAAACCGGCATTGTCTTGCCTGATACAGTAGGTGATGAGAAAAAAGAAACCGGTGAAGTAGTAGCCGTAGGTCCGGGAAAAATATTAGATAGCGGACAAAGAGCGCCTATGGAAGTAAAACCCGGTGATAAGATTTTATTTAAAAAGTATGCCTTGGATGAATTTAAAGTCGGTAACGAGGAGCTTTATACTGTACAAATGTCTGATGTTATTGCTATTATTGAATAAATAATTTTAATTTTTGATTTTTAATTTTAAGATTATGCCTAAACAAGTTAAATACAATGAAGAAGTACGCGCCAGTTTAAAGCGCGGTGTGGATAAATTAGCCAATGCAGTAAGAGTTTCTTTGGGACCTAGGGGTCGTAATGTAATTTTAGATAAAGGTTTTGGTTCGCCAACTGTGACTAACGATGGCGTAACTATTGCTAAAGAAATTGAATTAGAAGATAAGTTTGAAAATATTGGCGCTCAACTGGTGCAGGAGGTAGCTTCTAAAACTAATGATGTGGCCGGTGATGGCACTACTACTGCAACGGTTTTGGCTCAGAGTTTAATTCAAGAAGGTTTTAAAAATTTAGCCGCCGGCGCTAATCCTCAGGCTTTAAGGCACGGAATTGAAAAAGGGGTGCAAGTAGTAGTGGAAGCTTTGAAAAAACAAGCCAAACATGTGGGTGGCCGTGAAGAGATCGCTCAAGTAGCTTCTATTTCTGCTAATGATGCTGAAGTTGGTCGAGTAATTGCCGAAGCTATGGAAAAAGTTGGTAAAGATGGAGTAATTACCGTAGAGGAATCGCAAGGTATGGCTATTGAAAAAGAATTAGTAGAAGGTATGCAGTTTGATCGCGGTTATATTTCGCCTTATATGGTAACTAATACCGATCGGATGGAAGCGATTTATGAGGATCCCATGATTTTAGTTACTGACAAAAAAATCGCTTCGGTTCAGGAAATTTTACCGTTGCTGGAAAAAATTGCGCAAAGCGGAAAAAAAGATTTAGTGATTATTGCCGAAGAAGTAGAAGGCGAGGCTTTGGCTACTTTTGTGGTTAATAATATTCGTAAAACTTTTAATACTTTAGCTATCAAAGCGCCGGGTTTTGGTGATAGGCGTAAAGAGATGTTGCAAGATATTGCCGTGTTGACTGGCGCGACAGTTATTTCTGAAGATGTAGGGCTTAAATTAGATAGTGTAGATCTTAATATGCTGGGCGGGGCCCGCAAAGTCATTGCCACCAAAGAAGAAACTACTATTGTTTCTGGAAAAGGTGATGAGAAAATAATTAAAGATCGGGTGGCTCAAATTAAAAAAGAAATTGAACGTACTGATTCTGATTTTGACAAAGAAAAACTACAAGAGCGTTTGGCTAAACTAGCCGGTGGCGTGGCTGTGTTAAAAGTTGGCGCGGCCACTGAAACAGAAATGAAAGAGCGTAAATTTAAAGTAGAAGACGCCTTGCATGCTACCAGAGCTGCGGTGGAAGAGGGAATTGTAGTTGGCGGCGGTGTAGCTTTGGTGCGGGCAGCTGAAGAATTAGCGAAGATTGAAGTTTCAGTTGAGGAACGCGTGGGTGTTAATATTTTACTTAAAGCTTTAGAGGAACCATTAAAGCAAATTGCTGAAAATGCTGGTAAAGATGGCGCAGTAGTGGTGGAAGAAGTAAAAAAGCAAACTGGTTCTTATGGTTATAATGCGGCAACTAATAAATTTGAAGATTTAATTAAATCCGGGATTGTTGATCCAGCCAAAGTAGCCAGATCAGCTCTGCAGAATGCCGCCTCAATTGCTGTAATGTTTTTAACTACTGAAGCGGCCGTGGCTGATTTGCCGGAAAAAAAAGATGATAAGATGGCTGGTATGCCACCGGGTGGTATGGATATGGGATACTAATTTAGTTTCTAGTTCCTCGCCATTGGTTCCTAGATTTTTAGTAAGCCCCTGTTTGCTTTCGCCGTTTGGCAAATGTTAAGTAGGGGCTTTTGGTTTTGTTAAATCTCTTTTATAATAAAACTATGGTAGATAAAAACGAGGTTAATTCATCATTATTTGGTTATCCAATTAGTTTTTATATTGAAAAGGCAGAATTACCTTGGGCGGTTTATGCTTTGTGTTTATTTATTTTATACTTCATTACCTTTTGGTTTGATTTACCTTATTTAACAGTTTTAGTGCCAGCATCATTTATTGGTTGTGTAATTTGTGTGGCGGTAGCTGTTTATTTTTATGGAATTAAATCTTCTTTGCCTTGGGGCGCTAGTTTAACTTTAGGAATAATTTTAGGCTTGTTGTTAGGATTAGTCTCGTCTTTGCTAGCATTGATTAGATTTTGGTATCTTTGGTTATTTTTTAATATTATCACTGAAAGTATCATGTCGGCTGTGTTAGGCTTAGTAGTGGCTTTACTAGTGGTTTTATTATTTAAAATTCCTTGGCTTAAAAAATACAGCGGAACAATTAAAATTAATAGTGAATTTTATGGAAGACAAAGTTAATTTCAGTCTAGCAACTTCATTGGTTTTTATTATTTTATCAGTAATAGGATTAGTAAACGCTTTGTCTGGCAACAAGCGGCAAATACCAGTGATTGGTGAATATGTGGCCAAATGGGATTTTTAATTTAAAATTTAATAATTAATTGATATTTAATATTATGATTAAAAGAACAAAAGCTTTTATTTTAGCTTTTTCCCAGATTTCTATTAAAGATATTCCTTTGGTTGGTGGCAAAAATGCTTCTTTGGGTGAAATGTATTGTCGTCTTACTCCCCAAGGCGTACCGGTGCCTAATGGCTTTGCTGTTACCGCCTATGCTTATCGTTATTTATTAAAAAAGGCACATATTAAAGATGATATTAAGCGGGCGCTTAAAGGTTTGGATACTAAAAATGTGCGAGATTTAGCAACTCGTGGCCAAAGAGTTAGGGAGATTATTATCGGGGCTAAATTTCCAACTGATTTAGAGCGAGCTATTAAACAAGCTTATCGTGATTTAAGTAGGCACTTTGGTATGGTCAATGTAGACGTGGCTGTGCGTTCCTCGGCAACAGCTGAGGATTTGCCTGATGCCTCATTTGCTGGTCAACAGGAAACTTATTTGAATATTAGAGGCGAGGCTGAGGTGGTAGCGGCTACTAAAAAATGTATTGCCTCGCTTTTTACCGACCGGGCTATTTCTTATCGCGTGGACAAAGGTTTTGATCATTTTAAAATCGCTTTGTCAGTAGCCGTACAAAAAATGGTGCGCTCTGATAAAGGTTCCTCCGGGGTAATGTTTACTTTAGATACCGAGTCTGGCTTTCGGGATGTAATTTTAATTAATTCAGCTTGGGGGTTAGGTGAATTTGTGGTTAAAGGCGTGGTTAATCCGGATGAGTTTTATGTTTTTAAACCCACTTTAGCCCAAGGATTTAAGTCGGTCATCGGTCACAAACTTGGTGATAAGCGTTTCAAATTGATTTATGCCGGTAATCAAAAACATCCTACCAAGAGAGTGCTAGTGCCAGAAAGCGAACGGCAGAAATTTAGTTTAACTGATAAAGAAGTATTGCAGTTGGCCGATTGGGGATTAAAAATTGAACAGCATTATAAAAAACCAATGGATATTGAGTGGGCCAAAGACGGCATTACTAAAAAATTATTTATCGTGCAAGCTAGACCCGAAACAGTGCAGGCTATTAAATCCGTTCAGGTAATGGAGACTTATCAGTTAAAGCGACAGGACAAGATTTTGTTAATTGGTTCGGCAGTTGGCTCTAAAGTTGGTCAAGGAAAAGTTAATATC
Source organism: uncultured Gammaproteobacteria bacterium (assembly GCA_964530635.1). GTDB lineage: Bacteria > Patescibacteriota > Patescibacteriia > Veblenbacterales > UBA10138 > CAZGYI01. Next base: position 5,338 of record CAZGYI010000042.1, read on the forward strand.
ATCCGTTCAGTTAGTGAGATTAGTAAATTTAAACAAGGTGAAGTTTTAGTTACAGTGATGACTGATCCTGATTGGGAACCGATTATGAAAAAAGCCGCCGCTATTGTAACCGAAGAAGGCGGGCGAACTTGTCATGCGGCCATTGTTTCCCGGGAGTTAGGTATTCCTTGTGTAGTAGGAACGCAAAGTGCAACTAAAAAATTAAAAACCGGTCAACTAGTTACAGTGTCTTGCGCCCAAGGGGAACAGGGGATGATTTACGAAGGTTTAATTCCTTTTAAAATTAGAAAGACTAATTTAAAAAATATTCCTCAAACTAAAACAAAAATTATGGTAAATATCGGCGAGCCGGCTCAAGCTTTACGCTTATCTTTCTTACCTCACGATGGCGTTGGTTTGGCTCGTGAAGAATTTATTATCAACGATAGTATTAAAATTCACCCCTTAGCTTTGTTGGCTTATCCACGAATTAAAGACAAAAGAGCCAAAAAGATTATTAAGGAAATGACTATTGGTTATCAAAACAAGGCGCAGTTTTTTATTGATAAATTGGCCAGCGGTATAAGCTTAATTGCCGCTGCTTTTTATCCCAAAGATGTAATTGTGCGTTTGTCTGATTTTAAAACCAATGAGTATGCTAATTTGATTGGCGGTAAGCAATTTGAACCTACTGAAGATAATCCAATGATAGGTTGGCGTGGCGCTTCGCGTTATTATGATGCTAAATTTGAACCAGCTTTTAGATTGGAATGTAAAGCCCTTCGTAAAGCACGTGAGGTTTTTGGTTTAACCAATATTAAAGTTATGGTGCCGTTTTGCCGCACAGTAGAGGAGGGGGAAAAAGTACTTAGTATTATGGCAAGCGAAGGTTTAAAACGCGGCAAAAATAGTTTGCAAGTGTATGTGATGTGCGAAATCCCAGTTAATGTAATTTTGGCAGAAAAATTTGCTAAAATTTTTGACGGCTTTTCTATTGGTTCCAATGATTTAACCCAACTAGCTTTGGGTATTGATCGCGATTCGGGAATTTTGAAAATTGCCGGCGTGGCTAATGAAAAAAATGAAGCTGTTAAGGAATTAATTAGTCAGGTGATACAAGCAGCGCATCAAGCCAAACGAAAAATTGGTATTTGTGGTCAGGGTCCTTCAGATTTTTCAGATTTCGCCGAATTTTTAGTAGAGCAAGGTATTGATTCTTTATCATTAAATCCTGATACGGTTGTGGCGACCAAGATAAGGATTAGTAAGTTAGAAAAGCGTTTAAGGTATAAATAATTATTGATGATTTGTAAATAATAAATTCAGGCTTAACATTTTTTATTAGTTATTCTAAATTCTTAGAATAATAAACATTGTAATATTAAAAAACCATTTGTTAAAGAAGAAAGGATTATAGAATTGAAATCATTATATGAGATTTTATTAGCAAAAGTTTATTCTGAACCGTTAAGTGTTGGTTTAGCGGCTAGTATTTTAAAAGTTAGTAGAAAAACTATATTGAATTGGATTTATCAAGGTATTATAAGAGGGGTGTTTAAAACCGAGGGCGGACATTATCGAATTTGGCCAGTTTATTTGGCAGAATATATTAAAAAACAAGATTCAAAAATTCCCTTCAAATATATTGATCACCGAACTACGGGAGTGGTAATTGCGGATACTAATATAGATTTGTTACAGAGGTTAAAATTAAAAATAGAATTAGCCTTAGAAAAGGCAGATGTTAGGATAACTAATAATATCTTTGAAGCTGGTTGGTTAATTGGGAGTTTAAATCCCAAGTTCATTATATTAGCAGTTGATAATTTTGGTCTTAATCCATTAGAAGTTGTTAAAAAACAATCCGTTTCTAAAAATAGTAATTCTAGAACAGTGGTGGCTATAGTAGGCGCTGCCAAAGAAACGGTTTTAAACCATTCTATACCAAAGGATGTTTTTATTTGTTACAGAACCAACTCTGAACAAATGGGGGAAGAAGTATTAAACTTATTTTTAAAATATAATAAAATATAATCATCGCTATCAATAAAGTCCTGATAATTTAAGGATTAGTCAGGGCGTATTTAGACATTTAAAAATCTTACCATAGTCCCGGACAGTGGGACATCT
>CAZGYI010000043.1:0-7403 GCA_964530635.1 uncultured Gammaproteobacteria bacterium
AATATCTCGTAATAATCAAGCAAGGTATAACAACGCTTATACCTTGCTTTTCTTTATCTTAAAAATTTTTAGTTTTCAATTTTCAAAGAATCAGGTAAAATAAAGGGGTGTTTTTATGAAAAACAATCAGTTAATTATTTTAGGACCGCCAGGGTCGGGCAAGGGAACGCAAGCCAAGTTTTTAGCCAAAGATTTAGGCATCCCGCATATTTCTACTGGCGATATTTTTCGCGACCATATTGCCCGTCAAACTGAATTAGGCATCAAAGCCAAAGCTATTTTAGATGCCGGTAATTTAATGCCTGATAATATTACTAATTCTTTAATTAGCGAAAGACTAGAACAATCTGATGTCAACAAAGGTTTTATTTTAGATGGTTATCCACGGAATTTAGTACAAGCGGAATTTTTATTTAATTTAAAACCAGAAGCACGTGTTATCAATATAGAATTATTAGATCAAGAGGTGTTACGAAGAGTTTCGGGTCGTCGGATGTCAAAAAGCACTGGTGCAATTTATCATTTAGAATTTAATCCACCGCCTAGCGATTTGCCAATCGATGATTTAATTCAACGGCCAGATGAAACCGAAGCAGTAGTAAAGGAGCGGTTAACTATTTACCATCAACAGACAGAACCGCTGATATCTTTTTATAAAAAAAAAGGAAAATTATTAATGATTGATGGCCGGCCGCCCATAGCTAAAGTAACAGAATCAATTATTAAATTAATCAAAGCATGAACTATCAGAAAAATGAAGCGGAAATAGAGATCATGCGGCAGGGCGGCAGAATTTTGGCGCAGGTGATGGCGGAAATAGTCAAGCAAGTTAAACCCGGAGTTAGCACAGCGCATTTGGATATGTTAGCGCTTCAGGGTTTAAAAGCGCGTGGCGCTAGCCCATCTTTTTTAGGTTATCGTACGGGTAAAGTTTCTTTTCCTGCCAGTTTATGCACTTCAGTTGATAATGCTGTAGTTCATGGTATTCCTTCGCTAGATTTTATTTTAAAACCTGGACAAATTATTAGTTTAGATTTGGGCGCTTGGTATAAGGGTTTATGCACAGATATGGCCGTTACTGTGCCGGTTGGTAAAATAACTAAGTTGCCAAACAAATTAATCAAGACAACCCAAGGTGCCCTGGTTCAAGCCATTGCTCAAGTGCGGACAGGGACTAGAGTAGGCGATTTAGGAGAAGCTATTCAAGCTTTTGCCGAGACAGCTGGTTTTAATGTAGTTAGAGCTTTGGTGGGACACGGAGTTGGGCGGGCAGTGCATGAAGAGCCGCGTATTCCTAATTTTGGCCAGCGCGGTACTGGTTTTTTATTGCAGGAAGGTATGACTCTGGCTATTGAACCAATGATTAATGCTGGAAAAAGCGAAGTAAAAGTATTACCAGACGGCTGGACAGTAGTAACTGAAGATAATTCCTTATCAGCACACTTTGAGCATACTGTGTTAGTTACTAAACATGGCTCGGAAATTTTAACTATTATTAATTAACTAATGAAAATATTAGCAATTGATTGGGGAATACATAAAACCGGCTTGGCTTTGGGCAGCACCGAAACTAAGCTAGCTTTGCCCTTTGGGGTAATTAAGCAGGCAGAACAAGCAAAACTAATTGAACAGTTAAAAAAAATAATTAATGACGAAGAAGTGAATTTATTATTAGTTGGTGAACCCAAAACTTTGGCAGGCGGTGAATCCGAGCAAACTAGGCAATTGCATCAATTTGTGCAGCAGCTTAAATCCAAGCTTAATGTTAAAATAGAGCTGGTAGATGAACGTCTAACTACCAAACAAGCCAATAAACCCGCGGCTTTGCCGACCAGAAGACTAGATGAATTAGCCGCCATGTACTTGTTGCAGGATTATTTAGATCGTTATAATTTAGCTTAACCTATGTATATTTTTTGGGCAGCGGTAGCTTTTTTGACAAGTTTAGTAATTACTTATTTAGTTAAACAGTGGGTTATAGCCAGGCAGCTGCTAGATTATCCAGAACCCGGGGGGCGTAAATTACATTTAAAACCAACGCCCCTGGCTGGCGGCTTGGCTATATTTTTAAGCTTTACCTTAATAGTGTGGTTGGCAGCTTTTTTTTCTGAGCAATTAATTGGTAAAGATATTTCCTGGCGCCAACTGCTGGCCGTAACTGTGGCTTCTTTGTTAATAATAATTGGCGGTTATTTGGATGATAAAAAACATTTAACACCAAGCAAGCAATTTATTTGGCCGGTATTGGCTATTGTGGTGGTAATCATTGGCGGCATTGGTATAAAATTTGTTAGCAATCCTTTAGCTGAAGGATTATTATATTTAGATAGTATTAAAATAGAAATATTACGCTGGCAGGGATTGCCTTATTATTTCACTTTGTGGGCAGATTTATTTACCTTTTTATGGATTTTAGGAATGATGTATACCACTAAATTATTAGATGGTTTAGATGGCTTGGTGCCGGGTGTAGGGTTAATTGGCAGTTTAATAATTTTTGGTCTTACTCAAACTCAACTGTGGCATCAGCCGCCAGTGGGGTTGTTGGCAATTATTTTTGCTGGGGCTTGTTTGGGTTTTTTAATTTGGAATTGGCATCCGGCTAAAATTTTCTTGGGTGAAGGTGGTAGTTTGTATATTGGTTTTATACTGGGGATTTTGGCTATTATTTCCGGCGGTAAAATCGCTACCGCGCTTTTAATTATGGGTATTCCGATTTTGGATGTGGTTTGGGTGATTTTAAGAAGATTATTTTGGGATAAGAAAAAAATCAATGAAGCCGATAGAAAACATTTGCATTTTAGATTATTGGATGTTGGCTTATCACATCGGCAAAGCGTTTGGTTTTTGTATTTTTTAACAGCCGCTTTTGGTGTGTCGTCATTATTTTTAAGAACTCAGGGTAAAATAACCGCCCTAATTATTTTGGCGTTAGTGATGATTTTGTTGGCATTTAGTTTGATTTTAATTTATCGCCGTAAAATGAAAAAGTCTCCAATTAGAGAATAGATTGAAGACTTAGTTGAGGATTTTGTTGGGGTTTAATATCCAGGGGTCATCCCTTGGAATTCTCGCCGCGCTCGCCACATTATTTGCTCTATATCTTTTTCCACTCCTTTTTTTATCCCTTTAAATTGGCGAATTTGTTCTTGAATATTCTCGATCTCTTCGATGGTGGCATTGCGGATTACCGCATCTGCCAAGGCATCAAGTTTTTGTTGATATAATTTTTTTTGGGTTGCGCTGTGCGCGCAAGAAACACCTTCTCTTTGCTGGCTATGTGTTAAGCCAACTTGATTATTTAGTTTGAAGGGCAGATCGTGCTGGGGATCTAAAATTTTTGCCATAAACTCTCCTGTAAAAGGTTTTTTGGGTTTTAATTTTTGATTTAAGTTACAATTTTTGTATAATATTTTATTCTAAGTTAAAATTAAATTAATGTCAAGGATTTTATTTTATTGGTTTACAGCCATAATTACTGTTATTATCATTGTTTTATTATTTTGCTTAATTCCTTTACTTATGCCATTTAAACAAACATCGTCAAATTTAGCTATTAAAACACTTAAAGTTGACCAATCAATTATTAAAGTGGAGCTAGCTGATACGCCAGCCAAGCAAAGACAGGGGTTATCTGGCAGAGATAATTTGGCTTTAGATTCCGGTATGCTGTTTGTGTATAATCAGCCAACTCAAAATTATTTTTGGATGAGAGATATGAAATTTGCCCTGGATTTTATTTGGATTAGACAAGGGCAAGTTATTCAGTTAGACCAAAATATACCGCCCCCTGCTAATCTTACTGATCAGCCAGTTAAAATTTATTGTCAGAATTATTATGATATGGTTTTGGAAGTTCCAGCTGGTTGGGTGGCCAGTCAGCAAATAAAAGTCGGTGACCAAGTAGAGTTATTGCCATAGCTGTCCCTGACCCCTTGACATAATTATCAATATAAGATACTATTACACTACTATCGGGTAAATATTTAAAAACCTCATCTTTTATATGAAATTAGCAGTAATTCAGACAGGGGGAAAGCAATACTTAGTAACTGAAGGCAAAACAATTAATGTGGAAAAATTGGCCGGTACTAATGGTAATTTACAATTGTCCAATGTGTTATTGGTAGCCGATGATAATAAAGTAGAAATTGGTACACCTAATTTGTCCGATGTTAAAGTGGAAGCAGTTAGGATTAAAGATGGCCGAGCGAGGAAAGTAATTGTAGAAAAGTATAAACCAAAAGTAAGATACCATAAAAAACAAGGCCATCGCCAGCCTTTCACCCAAGTCAAGATAGATAAAATTAGCTTGTAATAAGTTTGACCCTCCTTCGTTCCAATAAAAATTGTAACTACGGCGGGCGAGACGAGTATAATTCTTTAAAAAGAATAATAAAGTTTTAAATATTTGATATCAGGGTATACTTTAAACCTTGATAATTAATTAATCATTAATTTTCAATCATATGCAATGTACTAAATGCGGACAGGAAAATTGCACTTGCGACGTTGGCAGTCAGTGCAGTTGCGGTGAAGATTGTGAATGTTAGTTAGGTCAAATTAATTTTTATGCTAATTGGTTTTATTCTATCGTAAGATGGGATAAAGTTAAGAAAGGAAATTATATCATGTATCAAGATCAAGATCAAGATATGCCTCAGCAGCCAAATGAAGAGCAGGCACCAGAAGAGCCGGCTGCTTAGTAAATTAAGAAGTAGTTTAAACAACCCCGCCCTGCGCGAAGAGCGGGGTTGTTTCTTTTTAGAGTAAATTATATTTCTTTACGTTCAGCAATAGCGCTTTCCAAAGTTATTTCATCAGCATACTCAAGATCTGCTCCCACCGGGAGGCCGCGGGCTAAACGCGTTACTTTAATTCCCAATGGTTTAATTAACTTGGCTAGATAAAGTGAAGTGGTTTCGCCGTCTAGATCAGGATTTAAAGCTAAAATGACTTCTTTAATTCCGTCGTTTTTTAACCTAGTTATCAATTCTTTGATTTTTATTTTATCAGGAGTTACTCCTTCCAAGGCACTTAAAATTCCCCCTAGGACATGATATTTACCAGTAAAAACATGGGTTTTTTCAATTATTGGAATATTGTGACTTTCTGCCACTACGCAAATAATAGTTTTATCACGTCGGGCATCTTGGCAAATAGTACAGGGAGAATTTTCCGAGAAACGATGGCAAAGGGAACAAGTTATCACTTGTTCACGGGCCGCTTTTAAACTTTGTATTAAATTAGCCACTACTTCGGGCGGTTGTTTTAATAAATAATAAGCCAGTCGTTCGGCGCTTTTAAAACCAAAACCAGGTAAGCTAGCTAAGTCATGAATTAATTGTTCCAGCACTTTGGGGGTAGGGGACATACCCAGTATATCAACTTCGTTCGCAAAAAATTAGCGAACTACCATTGATGAATTAATAATTAGTAATTGGATGATATTTAATATCATAATGATTAGTGATGATATTTTTGCGCCAGTAGTGAGCTGAAGCAGAGTTGTATTACTGGGCATAGAATAACTCAAATCTCAAAAGTCAAAATAGAAATTATACTTTAATTATATCTTAAAAAATCCCTTTGGGCGAGGGTAGGATAAGCTATTAATTTGTTCAATTATTTCCAGTCTGGGATTTTGATATTACCCTCACGAATCTTGCCAGCCATAATTTTTTGAACTTTTTTAACCGCGTCATTAATTGCTTCTTTGATCCCATTTTCCAAATTAGATTTGTTTTCTAGCTTGAGTATTTCTGGGTCAATGGTTACTTTTTCTACTTCTTGGTTGCCGTTCATAGCAACTTTAATTTTACCCCAAGCTGCCGAGGTTTCTATATGTTCTTGCGACAGCGAATTTTGTATTTGTTTAGCTTGCTGACGCAGATCTTTTATTTGTTTTAGTTTAGAAAACATGGACATAAGTTTAGAATCTAGAATTTAGAAGTTAGAATAAAGAATTATTTTTTATTGTTAGAGATCGCCACACTCGCCCTTGGCTCGCTCGCGATGACATTGCCGTGAACTGTATAGACTATTAACCGTGAACTATGATATCGTAGGCCATTAACCAACACGGCCGGATTTTTCCAAGCTACGGAAAGTTACTTTATTTTCATCAAAGAATAGTCTAACCACACCGGTCGGCCCGTTACGGTGTTTAGCAATGTGGATTTCAGCAATATGTTTTTGTTCCTCGGGAATATCATCAGGATGATAATTTTTGTCAGCTGCTTTGCGATAAATAAATAGTACCACATCGGCATCTTGTTCAATTGAGCCGGATTCTCTTAAGTGAGCCAGTTTGGGTATGGCTGGTTTGCTCATTTCCACAGCACGAGCTAATTGCGACAAGGCCAAAACCGGTACATTAAGCTCGCGGGCAATAGCTTTTAAACCACGGGTAATTTCTGAAACCTCTTGTACTCGATTGTCACTGTTTCTACCTTCTAACAGTTGCAAATAATCAATTAATAAAAGACCAATCCCGTGTTCTGTCTGCAGTCGCCTGGCTTTGGTGCGGATTTCCATTACATTAGCAGTAGCTGAATCATCAATAAAAATCGGCGCCTCTGAAAGTATACCCATAGCATGACCAATACGGGGGAAATCATCTTCTTTGTCAGATAATTTACCAGTGCGCATACGCCACAAATCAATATTAGCTTCAGCGCAAAGCAAGCGATCCACTAATTGTTCCTTGGACATTTCTAAACTAAAGATTCCTACTGGGATTTTATTTTTAATAGCCACATGGCGGGCAATATCTAAAGCCAGAGTAGTTTTACCAATCGAGGGTCGGGCAGCCAACACCACAAAGTCTGACCTTTGCAAGCCCGCTAATAAATTATCTAAATCAACAAAACCGGTAGATATACCCCTTAGCTTGCCGCTTTCTTTATGCAGTTCATCAATTCTATCAAAAGCATCGGTTAAGACGGATTTAATAGGAATAAAAACTTGTTTGTAGAATTTTTGAGAAACAGAAAATAATTTGCTTTCCGCTTTATCCAATACCTCTTCTACATCATCACTTTCCTGGTAGGCGAGTGAAGATATTTCATTAGCCGAGCGTAATAATTTTCTTAAAGTACTTTTTCGTTGAACAATTTTAGCATAATGCACCACATTGCTGGCGGTCGGCACGGCGTTGGTTAATTCAGTTAAATAAGCGTGACCTCCAACCGCTTCCAAAATGCCTTTTTCTGAAAGTTTGCTACCCAAGCTTAAAACATCAATTGGCGTACGGTCTTCATACAATTCCATCATAGCCTGATAAATTTGTCCATTATTATCATTATAAAAATCAGCCGGTTCTAAAATATCAGCCACTTTGACAATAGCATCTTTATCTATTAATAAAGAGCCTAAAGTTGAAGCTTCGGCTTCTAGATTCT
>CAZGYI010000044.1:0-7279 GCA_964530635.1 uncultured Gammaproteobacteria bacterium
AATTAGATGTCCCACTGTCCGGGACTATGGTAAGATTTTTAAATGTCTAAATACGGAAAAACTCCAACTTTTTGGAGCTTTTCTTTATTTGATTTTGTAGCCTATTCTTTATTTTTTAATTTATATAAGTCCTTATCAATAGTTCTATCAAAACAAAACATACCAATCTCATGTTGCCAATTATCTCGTTTGGTAACTACTTCTCTGGTCGGAGGAGTCGCTAGTTCGGGTTCGGGAAAATATAAAGTACGGCTAGTACTAGGGCGGGAGAAATTGGCACACAAAGTAAATGATTCTGATCCGGTTACCTGGTAAGTATAATCTTGTTTAGTTTCAGGATCTAAGGGCGGGTAGAATCCGGAAATATTATCTATTAAATCAGTTAATTTTTCCGGCAAGCGTTTTTTATTTTGCCAGTAGTTAATTATCTGCCACTGAATATTTTGTAGGTCTTGAATCCGTTGATCATCTAAACGCATTAGCCTTTCTTCTTTAGGTGAGCCTACAATAAAGAATCCGGCTACGACCGAAATAGCTATAATAGCAATAATAATGTAAGAAAAATATTTCATTAATCAGTTTTATTTACTCTTAAATCCCAAAAATAGTAGGTAAAGGTTGCGGCAGCTACAAAAAATACTACTAAAATTTTAAGCAAGAAACGGGTAGTTAACTCCCCGCCCAAGAAGTTATAAATTAGGGAAACTAAATCGCCAATAATAATTACCGCAGCAATAAATAAAGTAAAATAAATCAGCCAGCGGCGAATGCGTAATTTTCTTTTTTCTGGATCAGCTCGATAACTTTTATTTAAAAACCAGGTGGTTAAAACATAAACAGGAAAAACCACAATCAAAGAGGACATTGACCAGCGAATTTTACCAAAATACGAAGCGCGGACATCGTAATAATTATAATCCAAGATATCAGGAATCAAGATATTGATATATTGAAATAGCAACACCAAAAAGCTAATAGCGCTAAAATATAACGATAAAATAGCTAAAATGTGCAAGAAAAAATCTTTAGGTGAGGTTTTGGGCTTTTTTTCCTCCATAAATTGTATGATTTGAGTATAGCAGAAAAAAACAGCAGCTAGCAATTATCTATTTTTAACAAACAAAAACGCCTCGTATTTACGAGGCGTTTTAATAAACTAGCTAAGTTAATCTGCTACTTGTTCATCTAAATTAACAGCTATAATGGATTCGGTAATAGAGGCAGCATCAGGAAAAGCATTTAATTCTTCTTGGGTTACTTCGGTAATATCATGCATATTCATCCGGTGTTTATTCATGGCTTTTTCCGAAGTAATTAAGTGTTTGCGCCCCTGGCCATCTATTATATAAACATTCGGATTATCAATAGCTTTGACTAATCGGTGACGGATTTGTGTTTTATTAAGCAGTCTTAAGCGTTCATTTAAGCGTTCTCGTTCTTGGCGTTTGTAAGTAGTGTCTACCACTACCTCTTCTTCAAATACCGTACTATCGGTAATAGTTGTATCAGTGGTCATAGCATCTAATTCTGTTTGCGGGATAGTTTCTACATCTCTAAATTGCCAGCCAAAACGGTGAAATACCCCGGCGGCTATTATCACTCGCTTTTTACCATTAGGCGTTACTAAATAAACAGCAGTTTTTCCGGCAACTTTTACTAGGCGATAACGTCCTGGCGCTTTAATAAAATCATCTGGATTTAATCCTTCGATAGTAGTTATTGGCTCGCCCAAAGTAAAATTATCCAGGCGTCCCTCTTTGACTAACTTAATATGATAATTTGCGTCAAAAGCAGTAAAGAAAGCTAGTGTTTGAATAGCGCGTTTAGTTTTAGTTTTAGTTAAAGCATAAATAGTGTCGGAATTTACTTCTCGATAAACTATCCAAGCTCTTCTTAATTTAGCTTGGCGTTCTAGGGGTTGATCGTTTGAGGAAATTACCACTTCTTCTTCACTAGAAGTAGTTGATTCAGCCCAAAGGGCGCTGGGTGGTATCAAAGTAACTACTAATAACACCACAGCAGCTGCTAGGCCACCTAGTAATATTGACTGGCGTAAATTTAACATAGGCATAAAATTAATTATTAGTTTTTAGTAAGTATATAAATATTAGTATAATTTAAGTTACTTGTACAGTAACATTTTCCCTAATTTTATCAAATCTTGGTAATCTAGGGTCATTACCGATGTATCTCATCTTGTGCAGGGTTTTAGAAAATAAAAAACAGGTAATAATCTTAATGATTTATACCTGTTTATTTAATAAATATTTACATCATATTTTTAATTGTTGCAAGAGCGCCGTGGTAGTCTTTATCCCTTCTTGATTTCTAGAAGTCTTATCCATTGCCAAACTTTTTTCGTAACCGATTTTGGCCTCTTGAAGATTACCTTGTGTATGAGCTATTTCAGCCAGTCGAAAGATTACCAAACTTTTTAAAGCAAGATAATTTTCATCGGTTGGATTTTTTTGTAGTAATTCTTCAACCATTTTCATACTGGTTTTTAATTCGATTTTAGCTTCATTAAATAGCCCCATCATGCGATATAAAAATCCCAATTCCTCATGCGCTATAGCAGTATTAAGACGATGACGGTCGCTAACAATCCTAATTGGTTTATTAAGCATGGTATTAAGATAAAGCGTATCGCCTTCTATACGAACGGTGGTAGTGGTGCCGCAAGTACCACAAATACCAGACATATTTTGATAACTAACTATCGGAATATCCAATTCAACCGGACAAGCTGGACAATGAATTCTATAAGTATTTCTCCAGCCAGAAATCATATTATCGGTGAGGGTTATGGTATTAGTTATATGCCAAACTCTATTACCTTTTTCTTGCGCTGTTATAGCTTTTTTCAATAATTTTACAGCGCCCAGAGCTAAGTGGAATTCTTTAAGCGAACCCTCTTTTTCTTTTAGGCTTTTCCCCGGTTCATAATTTCCAGTCGTCATCCAATAATTTAATCTGCTCCGAGCTTTATTAAAATGAAATTGACCTGCGGGCATTAAGATATAGCGATAAAATAATAACCAAGCAAGAGCGCCTAAAGGAATAAAAAATCCGATATTAATATGAGGATTAAAGTTAGCATACCTGTTAGCTAGTCCTCCAATTAAAAAAGTTCCTAAACCTATCCATAATCCGATAATTACACGAGTATTAATTGGTTTCTGGATACTTATTTCCCAAAATCCGTGCTTAGCCCATTCTGTTGTTAAAATTAATTGACTAATAGCAATTATTACCCAAAAAATGATTTCCCAAAAATTCATGATAATTCTCCTTTCTTATTCTCGTAATCTTTCAAGATATTCACCAATATAACCACTGATAGGAATAATTGATATCATTGAGACAAGCGTAATAAAACCTGCCAAAATTTTTGTCCCCGTGCTCAATAAGAGAAAGTTATCCCAGTAGGTGATGTAAGCCAGGGGGGTAACTATAAACCAACTGAAAGCGCCAATACTTTTAGCCATATGTCCCCTAGGAATTAAAAAAGAAAATGTTGCTCCGGCAATTAGGCCGATAATAATTCCCGGCAATACATCACAGAATAAAGTGTTTATAATAAGAATATCTCTGGCATATCCAGGGACAAACAGTAGTTCGGTATCATATTTCCAATAAGCCGGTATGTAGGCAGAAAATGTAAATATCCATACACCCAAAACAAACCCTTCAAATCAACTACCTCGCAGCAAGCTGCGAGGTATGGTTATAGTAATAGTAATTACGCCAACCCTTCAAACAACTTGAGTTGTCCACGATACAAGTGTTCATATTTAAGACCTTGTTGTTTAACATATTCTTTAATTCTTGTTGTGGCTTTTCTTGATGTGTTCTGACACTCTCCTAGTCTAGCATACTTTACCTCATCTTAGACTCCGTCCCTATAGACCCCGCGGCAAGCTGCGGGGAAATCTTTTTTATTATACCGACTAAGATACTAAGTCCACGTTTTCCTTTCATTTTTTTACCTCATTATTTAGTTGTTAAAGAAATTTTGTTTAATATTTTGATTTAAAAAACTTACACCCAAACGAATAAAAAGTCAATCAAAGTGTGAGTGGCACAATTTATTATAAAAATGAATAGATTTTATCTAGTTTATTTCCGCCAGAGTTTTTGCCAGAGTTCAGCAGGCGAGGGCCAATGTTTTTTCTCCCACAGCCAGCCAATCATTATTATTGCCAGAGCCAAACCAATAAAAATATATCCCAGCCAATTGGTTTTTTCAGTTTCTATAATAATATCACTAGTGCCCAAAATTTTTCCTTCAGTTGGTTCGCTAGCAATTACTATATCATTAGGATCACGTGGCCAAAGTCGCGACTCACTGTTGGTTAATACTAAAAATCCAGTTACGGTTACCTGATTATTTTCTGCCAATTCCGGCCAGGTATCTTTGGTTTTATAATTTATTTTTAAAGTTTTTTCACCCGCCAGTAAAGTAAAAGAAGTTTTGTCTTGTCGGGTAACGGTGCCGGTAGTAGTAATAAACCAACCCTGCTGCTGCGAAGTGATTTCTTCTAGTTCTATATTAGCGGGTATAGGTAATTCACCCGAATTAATTATTTTTATATCTGCTCCTTGTTTAATTAATATTCTGGTGCCATAACTTTTGGTTTGAGAAATAGTGCCGCTGGCAATTACTTGGTCTCCTATCTCTAGCTCTGGCCAACGGTCGTTGGTACTAAGGTAAAGTTGGATTCCTGAACCTACTAAAAATAAATTTTTACCAAAAGTATCTGGTTTATTAGCTACTATTCCCTGGACTTGTACTTTAGTGCGGGAGGTTAGATTTTTAATTTGTTTAATTGCGATAAACTTGTAGGAAGATGAATTGCTAGTAGTGTCGGTAGTTTCGGTTTGCTCGGTTGAATCGTTATTAGCTGAGTTACCAATAGTAATGGCTTTCTTTTTTTCACTAACAGCGCCTGAAGAGTCGCTGGCAGTTAATTTTAAATTATATTTTCCCGACTTTGTATAAATATGAGTGGGGGTGGCATGATAAGCAAAACTTCCATCACCAAAATCCCAGGTAAATTTAATCTCGTCACCATTAGGGTCAACCGTATCTGAAGCATCAAACACCAATGGTTTGCCGACCATAAAAGTTTCAGGTAATTCCCAATAAATAATCGGCGGTTCATTAATTAAAGTTATTATATTAACTTGACCGCGTGTGACAGTAGTAGACCAAAACCATTTGTTATTTTCATCTTTAGCCCAAGTCGCGCCTTCGGGCGCTGGAGCGCTGTAATTTATATTGATGGTTGTTTTGCCATCGGGTGAGGTAAGTGAGATTTTTTCTTTGGTGGTATTATTCAGGGCAATTTTGGTAATTTGACGTGGCAACACAAATAAGCCGTTAGGCTTAATAATAGTTAAAGAAAAATCTTCTGGTCTGATAATATATTGATTTACATCATCAAATATTTTCCAGCCCGCTAAATCTATGGATTCAGTTGATAAATTAATCAGTTCAATAAATTCATGGTCCAAGTCTCCCAAAGGCGGATTAGGGTATAGCTCATTAAAAGAAAGACGACCAGTTGATTTTGGGGAGTTTTCTCGGATTCCTAAATTTTCTGTTTCTTGAATAGTAGCCAAAGTATTAACAGTGCCTGGTGTTGGCGTGATTTTAATAAAATCTATAGCATCATTATTAGTATCCGTACCATTGGGTATCCGGCCGCAGCTTAAAGGATCGGCAATCGCTGGTGCGTTGTCGGTTTTATTACCATCGTCCCAAGTGCCATAACTTACCTGATCAATAATTTGGTCTTGATATTTAAGTATAATAATATCTCCTGAATTATTCAGATTGCCTTTGGGTGAATAAAGTACATAATATCTGCCGGCTTCATAAGTGCCCAAAGCGCCAGTTAAAGAAGTAACAGCTCCGCTTCCTTCGGTAATTGTAAAATTGGTTAAATCAATTTGCCTGTCAGCTCGATTGTATAATTCAATCCATTCCTGCCCGCCATCAACTGGATCAGCTACAAATTCATTAATTACTATTTCGCCAGCTTGTGGTTCGCTAGGAGGTGTAGCGGAGAGAGGCATAGTGTATACTGGCGCAGGACTTGGTGGCAGATTGTCGGTAGGAATTTCTGGCGCGCTTGAGCTATTATGTGGAGTTGAAGTTTGGAGAGTAAAATCTTGACTATTGTTGTTAGTGTCTTGTCGTGAGCCTGGGGCGGTGATTTTACGAATTAGCGCTTCATTGGCGCCGGGGTTATCTGTATAGGCGGTACCCTCTACAAAGGTATTTGTGGCGGTACCCCAGGCGACACTGTCGATAACAGTGCCAGTATTTTCTGCCCCCTGTCGTAGCGCTACTCCATTGTTGTCTGCTAGTGTTCCGGTAGTGGTGGCATCGGCGATTGGGATAAGGCTGGTGTAGCTCGAATTAGCCCACAGGTAAAATCCGTAGGCAGGAATAATAGTCGTACTAGTCCATGATTTAAGGCCGGTGTCAGTAGCGCTGGTGGCCGTACGTTTAACAAGTCGGTATCCCTGGAGATCAATTGCTGTAGCGGTTGGATTGAATATTTCTACAAAGTCATTATTGGCTTGTCCAGTTCCACCGGTAATTTGTATCTGACTTATAACCAGGTAGTTAGGTGAGGCGTAAATGGTAATAGGCCAAAACAAAAAAATACCCAGACTGGTAATGAGTAAACTATTATAAAAATTTTTTTTCATATATTTCCCCTTCTCTTAATATAGAAAATATAAATTATGAAACAATTATAGCAAAAAATAATTTGAATGTACAGTTGACGATTGAATAAAAACCTCAATTATTAATTTCCCGAGTTTGATAATCTAAGTTGTTAATAGTTATTTATCGCCTTTACAACTTATTGTTTGGTTCTTTATTGTATTACGGTAAATTCTTGACAGTATGGTAAAATTGGATTAGAAAGATAAGTTAGGAAAAGTTAATAAAGCCGGGGTGGCGGAATTGGTATACGCGCATGGCTTAGGACCATGTTCCCGCAAGGGATTGGGGGTTCGACTCCTCTCCCCGGCACCACGTAGGAAATTGCAAGTGGTTTTGGTTCGCCTCGCTTCGCTCGGCGACTAATTTGTATTCAATTTTGGGGGCAAAAACGAGTTGGCGGTTTCGTAAAATATGGTTCGAGCCGATGTTTTTCAGAAATGTTGGCAATTCGGAAAGATTATCTGAATGTATTATTTTTTCGGCTTGATTTAAGGATTTTACGAACTCACGAGCCGGTTCGAGCCAAGACAATCC
>CAZGYI010000045.1:0-7140 GCA_964530635.1 uncultured Gammaproteobacteria bacterium
CAACGCCTTGGTGGAAGTTGGAAAGGAAATTTCCTATACTTAGCGAGCTAACTATATTATTTGTTTTAGAGATTATTTATTTTTTGATCTACCAGACCATTAAAGTAGTGGGACGTTTTTATTTCAAGCTATATGTCAATTTACGCCAGGTTGGTATTAGCGTGGAGCAGGACTTGCTTTATTATTTAGAATTAAATTGGAAAGTATTAACGAATTTATTGACGCCTTGGAGGTTGTTCAAAACAAATTATCATTCTCAAATGTTTTTTACCATGCCGCGGCTAGGCCAATTGACAATCTTTATGTTAATTGCCCTAATTTTAGTATTGCCGTTTAAATGGGTTACGCTGCAACAGAGCTTTACTCTTAAAAAAAATCAATTATTATCTTTTGCTTATGCTGCTTTGGATCAGTTTTCCAGCGGAGGGGCTAAATTAAGCGCTGGTGATTTTTTGACAGCCACAACAGATTTTAAAGAAGCTACTAAATCAGTTGTCCAAGCGCAAGCATTATTAGATAGTATCAATCAAGGTTTGAATGGACTGCCAGCTAGGTTGCCTGCTTCCTCTTCTAGAATTGAAGCCTTAAATAGTTTGTTGACTGCTAGTCAAGAGATATCTGATAGTGGCGTTATTTTAAGCCAAACATTAATTAGATTAAATTCGCCAGTCAGTGAAGCTAACGGTCTTAACCTGGGGGAGAAAATATTATTGTTGCAGCAAGGGATAAATGAAATTAATCCTAAAATTGAACGCGCTTTAGGTTTATTGGAGGCCATAGATCAAAGTTATTTTCCTGAGCCAATTAAACAAAATTTAGTTGAATTTAATAGTGAGTTACGTATAGTCAGCTCATTACTTAATGAGTTGACTGTGTTGCCTAATGTTTTAAATAAAATTTTTCCTCAAAATGGCACTTATCGTTATGCTTTAATTTTTCAAAATTATTCTGAATTACGTCCCAGTGGTGGGTTTATGGGTAGTTTGGCTATTTTAGAAGTCATTGATGGTCAGATTAAAGAAATAAATATTCCCGGCGGTGGGCCTTATGATTTTCAGGGGCAATTAAAAATTAAAGTAAAACCGCCCGAACCATTACGTTTAGTCAATTCACTTTGGCAGTTGCAAGACGCTAATTGGTTTTTTGATTTTCCAACTTCGGCTAAAAAAATCTTGTGGTTTTTAGATAAAAGTAGCGATTTAGAATTTGATGGGGTCATTGCTATTAATCCGGATATCGTAATTAAATTATTAAATTTAACCGGTCCAATTGATTTACCTGAATATCAAAAACATATTACGGCGGAAAATTTTATTCGCGAAACCCAAGAAGCTGTGGATATTGAATATGATCGCAGCGCTAATCGTCCCAAACAATTTATTGCTGATCTGGCGCCTATTTTGATTGATATGATATTTAAGTTTGACACTATTACTCAACTGCAAGTTTTAGATATTTTTCGAACTGGTCTTCAGCAAAAGAGTATTCAAATGTTCTTTAACAATAGCGAGCTAGAACAGCAAATGATTAATAAAAACTGGGCCGGAACTGTGAATTTAACCCCGGATGATTATTTAGCTATTGTTCGAAGCAATATCGGGGGAGGAAAAAGTGATTTAGTTATTACTGAACAAGTAATTCACAAGACAACTATTTTAGTCACAGGCGAAGTGGAGAACACGCTAATATTTACTAGAAAGCACCAAGGGGATCTTTTGGATATTTTTTATAAACGCCGTAATTTATCCTGGCTTAAATTTTATGTGCCGTTGGGTAGCGAATTAATCTCTGCTCAAGGATTTAGTAGCGTGCCAGCCAACGATTTTCGTACCATACCGGCTGATGCCGTAGATGATCTTGATTTAAAGAATATTGAGAAGCAGGTGAGCGTGGATATTGCTTCAGCTACGGTAATTAGTCAAGAATATGGCAAGATGGTTTTTGCCAATTGGTTAGCGATAAATCCAGGCGAGCAAAAAACTGTGGAATTAAAATATAAATTACCTTTTATTTTAGAAAAACAAAGTAATTCGCAAGATTTGCGGAATTATAATATTTATTTTCAAAAACAATCCGGCGCGCCTAAATTGGAGTTTACCAGCCACTTAATTTTACCGAGTAATTTTAGAATTAGGTGGTACGAAGCCAGCAATAATATTTTAATGACCCCCGACGGTTTAAGTATGTCTGGTAATTGGCTAACTGATGCTTTTTACGGCGTGGTTTTGGAAAAAGTTAAATAATATCCCTAAGGTATTGTAATTTTCGCCCGTCTAACTCAACGCATCTTGGTAGTTTTAGTAATTGCTGGCTGGTTGTTTTATTTGAGTTAACTTTTATATGTAGATAAAAAAGACGACGTTGTATAATTTGTCGTCGCCGTCTTTATTTTTATATAGGAGATATTTTATTAACTTTTTACTTTATTCGTGAGTACTTGAAGTCTCTCCACAATTAGGGCGTTTATACTGACCACCAAACTTGGACATGATGCTGCCACATTCACGACAAGATAGTTCATCATGTTGTTGTTGGTCATCGATAGTAATGAATTCTGTAGCAAGTATATTATTGGATGGCCTACTATAAAATTCAGATATTTCCTTGTTGGACGTGATGTCGTGGATAATCGCTCTCCTAATCTTCCTGCGAGCCTCTTCGAGGTTGGTGCCATCACTGATAATATTCAAAGCCGGACATGCTGATAAATAACCTTTATCAGTTAGGGTATATATTACCGGGAAGCCAAATATTTTCATAACATATTTCCTTTATATTTTATAGTTGGATTGAGAATTTTTTAAGAACTGTATTTTATTTATCATAACATTAGCTCTAAAATAGTAAAATGTCAGTATATGTATACATCTACAATTCTAATCTTAACGCTTCCTATGTTAAATACCCAAGTAAACTTAGAGATTTAATTTTGCACCCAGAGGCAGCAGAAATCGTCGCCGCTCGCGAATGTTGTTAGACTTGACCGCCTTCGCGACACGCCCCAATGCTTGGCATTGGGGACTCAGAGCGCAAATAGATATTCCCGCGTCTGGATCGCAAAACGACAGCGAGGTGGCGGGCATACCCATATGCTTGGCATATGGGTAGCCACCGAGCGGCCAGACGCGGCTTGACAAATTTATAAGGTTAAGTTATTATATAAGGTGTTTCTTTAAAGTTATTTTCTAGTACCTTAAAAATGTTTTTAAAGACACGGGTGGAGGTTTTTGAGAAATGATAGGGGAGAAGTACGATCTAACTTATTTGATTATATTGTACTCTCAACTTGTTTGAACACCACTTTTATTGTAGGTCCCTTCAAGCCTTTCTCGCCTCCAGCCATCTCTTTAAAATTAATCAAATATGAACAGCAGGCTACCACTCAAGCGGTTGCTTGTAAACTGAATTCTTAACCCGCAAATCGGGTAGGTCAAAAATGGCCTAAATCAACTCTCTTCTCAGGAATTGCATCTAAGCAATACCTATTAGAAAAGAATTTAGAAATAGTTAAACCGCTCGAGGGTAGCCTGTTGTTTTGTTTGGAGATGAATAACTTCACATAGTGTTTTTAGAAGATGCAAAAAGTTTAATCATAAATTGGCGGATTGTCTGATCTGGCATAATATTAAAAGACTATATTGATCACCCAAGCTACTTTCGCCTGTGGATTACTTAATTCAAAATAATCACTTGTCCAAAATTGATACATAAGATTAAGCTAATATTTTTTTCAAAAAAACGTTATAATAAATAAAGCAATATGAACGCAAGTGATTTAAGTATACCGGTTAAAATAACCAAAGGGGCAGTAATTATTGCCCTTTTTTCCATCTGTTCCAGAATACTTGGTTTACTTAGAGATCGTTTATTGGCGGCTAATTTCGGCGCCGGAGACACCCTAGATGCTTATTACGCTGCTTTTAAGATTCCTGATTTTATATTTAATATTTTGGTTTTAGGAGGGTTAGCCTCGGCTTTTATTCCAGTATTTATTGAGTTAAAAAATCGTCAAGGTACCAATGAAGCTTGGCGGATAGCCAATACAGTTTTTAATGCTCTGTTTTTAATGCTCTGTTTTTGGGCCATCTTGGGGATAATTTTTGCTAAAGACCTGGTGCCTTTAATCGCCCCGGGATTTACTGAGGGTAAGTTGGACTTAACTGTTCAACTGACCAGGACAATGATGCTGGCTATCATTTTTTTTGGTATTAGTAATGTCTTTAGTGTTATTCTTAATTCTTTTAAAAGATTTCTGGTTTATAGTTTGGCGCCAGTTTTATACAACTTGGGTATTATTGGCGGAATTATATTTTTAGTGCCAGCCTGGGGTACCCAAGGTTTAGCAGTAGGTGTCTTGTTAGGAAGTATTTTGCATATGTTGGTGCAGTTACCCAGTGTTTGGCAACTGGGTTGGCGTTGGCATTTACATTTGAGGATTTTTGATGAGTCAGTTAAAAAAATCATTCGTTTAATGTTGCCGCGTACTTTTGGTCTGGCTGTGCATTCTTTTAATCAAATAGTTATTTCTATTTTTGCCTCAACTTTAGCAGCCGGCAGCTTGGCCTCTTTTACTTTAGCTTTAAATTTACAAACCTTCCCCATTAATGTTTTTGGAGTTTCTTTGGCCATTGCTGCTTTTCCAATTTTTAGCGAAGCTTGGTCTAATAATAAACCTGAGTACTTAATTAATCATTTAAGTAGTAGTATTAGAAAAGTGTTGTTTTTTGTGATTCCGATTAGTATTTTATTTTTGTTATTACGCGCGCAGATTGTGCGGGTGGTATTGGGTACGGGAGTATTTAATTGGGACGATACTATTCGTACCGCCCAGGTTTTTGGTTTACTAGCATTGTCCTTAATAGCCGAGAGTCTATTGCCTTTGGTAGCTCGGGCTTTTTACGCTCTACAAGATACTAAGACGCCAGTTTTAGTTAGTACCTTGGCGTTGATTTTAAATATTATTTTATCTTGGTTGTTAATTAAACCGTTTGGCTTAATTGGTTTAGCTTTAGCTTATGTAATTACCGCTGTTGTAAATTTTTCTTTATTAATTGTTTTGTTGGGTGAACGTTTGGGTAATTTACAATCAGAACAAATTATTAAAGCGGCTTTAAGAATAATTACAGCGGCAGTGCCAGCTGGTTTGGTTACTTATGCCTCGTTGCAATTAATGGCGCCGTTGGTTGATATGCGCACCTTTTTTGGTATTTTCTTGCAGGGTTTAGTTAGCGGCTGTGGTGGTATTATTTGTTATTTAGTTTTGGCTTATTATCTAAAACTCGAAGAAGTTAAATTTTTTACCAACATATTGCGCTCCTTATGGTTAAAGCTAAAATTATGGATTTAAGTAAAATAAAAAATTGTAGTAGGCCGATACCTATCGGACCACTACGGGGCGAGACTTAAATTATTAGGTATCTTTATGGAATTAAACCGCATACGTAACTTTTGTATTATCGCGCATATTGATCATGGTAAATCAACTTTGGCTGATAGGTTGTTAGAATTTACTAATACTGTGCCATCACGATCTATGAAGAATCAAATTTTAGATCAAATGGATTTAGAAAGAGAAAGGGGAATCACTATTAAACTTGCTCCAGTAACTATGCATTATCGCGGACAGCAATTAAATTTAATAGACACGCCGGGTCATGTAGATTTTTCTTATGAAGTTTCTCGTTCTTTAGCCTGTGTAGAAGGAGCTATTTTATTAGTTGACGCTAGTCAAGGAATCCAGGCGCAGACTATTGCTAATTTACATCTAGCCCAAGAGGTCGGGCTGAAAATTATACCAGCCATAAATAAAATAGATCTACCTAATGCTCATATCGACCAGACCAAGCAGGAACTGGCTTCTTTACTAAAAATTGATCAGCAAAATATTTTAGAGTTATCAGGTAAAACCGGCGCTGGTGTAGAACAATTACTTGATTTTATTATTAAATACGTTCCCGCGCCGCGGTTAGCGGGTAATAAATTACAGGCTTTAATATTTGATTCATGCTATGATGAATGGAAGGGTGTAATTGCTGCGGTGCGAATTATGTCTGGCCAAATTAGCAAAGGAGATAAATATTTTTTATCAGCAGGTCAAATAAGCGGCGAAGTGTTAGAAGTGGGTATTTATCAACCGCAGTTTAAGCCGCAGCCACAATTAGTAGCCGGACAAATAGGCTATATAATTACTGGTTTAAAAAATATTAATAAGGTACGCGTAGGAGACACATTTGTGGCTACTAATTTGGATACCCCACTACCTGGTTATCGTCAAGTTAAGCCGATGATGTTTGCTGGTTTTTACCCCAAAGAAGGGGACTCTAGTAATCAACTACGCGAGGCCTTAGAAAAATTACAACTTAATGATGCCAGTTTGTTTTTTGAACCAGAACATTCGCCAGCGTTGGGCTATGGTTTTCGAGTGGGATTTTTGGGCTTACTTCATTTAGAAATTACTAAAGAAAGATTAGAACGGGAATATGATTTGGCTTTGATTATCACCTCACCCTCGGTAGCTTATAAGGTTATTATGCGTGGCGGGGGAGAGAAAATTATTAAAAGTGCGTTGGAATTACCTCGGTACGACCAACTAGACTCAATTTGGGAGCCGATTATGAAATTGGATATAGTTTCACCTATAAATTATGTCGGAAAAATTATGAAGTTAACTACTGAAGCACGGGCAGTTTGGCAGACAACTGATTATCTTTTGGCAGCGGGCGGTTCTCCTGAACGGGCGATTTTACATTATTATATACCACTTTCCTCAATACTGTTTGATTTTTATGATAGATTAAAAAGTGTTAGCCAGGGTTATGCTTCCTTAAACTACGAATTTTTTAATTATCAAACCTGCCATATTAAAAGGCTGGATATTTTAGTGGCCGAAGAAAAGGTAGAATCACTTTCCACTATTGTTTATGATGATGACGCTTATACTAAAGCCCGTAGCATTGTCAATCGTTTGAAAACTATTATACCCAAACAATTATTTGAAGTTAAAATACAAGCAGCAGTTGGCGGCAAAGTTATAGCTGCCGAACGTTTGTCAGCGCTACGTAAAGATGTCACTGCTAAATTATATGGAGGGGATGTTACCCGCAAACGCAAATTATTAGAAAAACAAAAAAAGGGTAAGAA
>CAZGYI010000046.1:0-7037 GCA_964530635.1 uncultured Gammaproteobacteria bacterium
AATTACTATTACTATAACCATACCTCGCAGCTTGCTGCGAGGTAGTTGATTTAAAGCAGATTTTATGGTTCAAAAAGGACTGACTATCATGGAAACCTTAATAGTGGTGGGGATAATTGTTTTTTTGGCATTAATTAGTGTTCCTTTATTTCGTGAGCAGCAGCAAACAACCAAGCTTAAAACCGACGCCAGGACCCTGTTGACAGATTTACGGCTAGCCCAGCAGAGAACTGTGGCCGAGCAAGCAACTTATTTGGTTAAATTATTTTCCAGCCCGGATAGTTATCAGGTAATTAAGCGGTCGGGTGGCGATACTATAATTAAAACTCGCAACTTAACCACCGGCATTACTTGGCAGGATTTAGGTAGTTTTACAAATCAAGAAGTTGTTTTTACCAGCAATGGCGCAGTTGTGGAAGCCGGCTCTATTATTTTAAAAAATACTAATAATCAAACAGCAACCGTGGAAATAAAACCATCTGGTTATGTCAAAACTAATTAAGCAAAAAATATTGATACATAAGAACGGCTTTAGTTTGTTAGAGGCATTAGTTGCTATAGCCATTTTAACTGTAGGATTGCTAGCAACAGTTAGTTCTTTCCCTTTTTCTTTAAAAGTTAACAAAGGAGCAGAACAAGCAAGCTTAGCTTCTGTTTACGGTAAGACTAAATTGGAACAATTATTAATCCAACCGTATGATGCTTTAGCGGTGGGTACGGTGGAGGTTAAATCCAGAATTTCTTCAGATCCTAATAATCCTGCCCATGCTCTGGAGCGCGAAACAGTAATCACTCTGGTTGACGGGAATTTACAACCGTCAGTTTCTGATTTGGGTTTAAAAAAAATTACGGTTCGGGTTTTTTGGCAAAATCGTCAAGGCGGCGAGTCTTCTTTGATTTTATCTAGTTTAGTTAGTATTAAGTAAATGAATTTTTTAAATAAAAATTCACAGGTGGCAAAAAAGAACCTTGGAATTGTTGGCGGTTTTTCTTTATTAGAAATAATTGTAGCTGTATTGATTGCTATTTTATTATTGTTGGTAATATATTCAATTTTTAGTTTATCACAACATACCAGGCGTAGTTTGGAAGACCGAGCGGAAATAGTGCAAAATCAGCGCGCTATTGCTGATCGTTTGTCGCGGGAATTACGCCAGGCAAATATGATTGTTACTACTCTGCCCGCCAATGAGATAATGTTTGAGGATGGTCATGGTAATTTGGAGGGTCTACCTATTCAGTATATTCGTTATTATTTAGATTCCACTAATTTATATCGAGAAGTGAACTATTATTATTTAACAACTGACCCAACTACTCATGTTTTATACAATGAGACAGATGATTTAGGAAACCCGGCGACTCAGGCTATAATAGAAAATCGTTTAGTGGCAGAGTATCTTAGCTCGCTGCAATTT
Organism: uncultured Gammaproteobacteria bacterium; assembly: GCA_964530635.1. GTDB lineage: Bacteria > Patescibacteriota > Patescibacteriia > Veblenbacterales > UBA10138 > CAZGYI01. Next base: position 1,419 of record CAZGYI010000046.1, read on the forward strand.
TACGGAGATAGTATTATTACTATACAATTGACTTTTACCAAAAATAATCAAATTATAACCTTAACTAGTGATGTGGCGCCACGTAATCAATAATCAAAGAAAAGGCTTCGTAATTATTTTAGTAGCTACCATTATGACAGCCTTATTGTTTTTGACTGGATATTTTTTAGAACAGTCAACTAGTGAAATAAAAATTTCCAAAAGTGAGAATACTGCCACTAAAAGTTATTATTTAGCTGAAGCCGGTATTAATGAAGCTATTTATAGACTAAAAAATAATAGTGATTGGCGGATTAAGTTTTTGGCCGGCAGTTTGATTAATGAAACTTTTACTCGGAATAATGTTTTTGATACTCAAGGGTCTTATACTATTACCGCTAACAGTTTAACCCCGGCTTTGGCCGATATTACTGCTACCGCTACTTATAATTTAGGCAATCAGCAAGCCAGGCGCGTTATTAAAACTAGGTTAGCTAGAGCTACTAATCCAGTTTTTAACTGGTCGCAGAGTTTTTATGCTGGCGGTGTGGGTGGACAACAAAATGGTAACTTAACAGTAGAGCGTAATTGTACTGTTAATGGCGGTATTTTACACGCTAATCAGAATTTGAAAGTGACAAGTAAGTCAAAGTTTACTGTTAATAACGCTCAAGTTACTTCTAGTAATAATATTATAGTTAATTCTGGTTCTAGTTTGGTTTTAAATAATAGTACTCGGCAAGAAGGATTACCATTGGTGGCTATGCCGCAGGTAGATTTTGATTCTGCATCTCCTCTTTCTTATAAAAATCGGGCTAATCAAATCTATACCGCCACTCAATTCGCGAGCTTACCAGGCAATACTATTCTTAATGGTATAACCTTTATTAGCGGTAATGCTGTCTGGAATAATAAAAATTTGACCATTAACGGATTATTGGTTTCTAGCGGCAGCATTACTATTGATTTGGAAGATGACAAGATATTAACAATCAATAGTCATGCTAGCGGTTCAGGGATTTTAAGCAAGAAATCATTAGTGATTAATGCTGAGGAAAATGCTCAAATTAATATTAACGGTCTGCTTTATTCTACCAGTTTTTTTGATATGGTATTTGAAGATAGTGCCAGTTTTGATTTGACTGGCGGTATTATCGGCTGGCATATTAATTTAGACGGAGACGATACAGGCGTTTGCGTTATCACTTATGATGAGAGTTTGGTGTTAACCCCTCTAGATCCTGTTTATAATTCGGGCGATAGTCCAATTATTGAAGTTAATCACTGGGAAGAACAATATTAAGATAACTTAAAATAAGAAGCCAGCCTCATCAACAATACAGGTATTTAGTACTTGACTTCGGATTGTTTAGATGATAATTTTATTTAACAACAAATATAAAAAACTAATAAAAATAAATAATTAACCGGAGGGATTATGTCCTTTAATAATTTTTCTATTTTACTGGTGGCTGATTACCATAATATAAATATACAGTCGATTTTTAATGAGTTTACTTGCGCGGGATATAAAGTTGATCAGTGTGAGTTGTTGGATCAATTAGAAGTTATGTTGAATGGTAAAGATTACAATTTGGTTTTATTAGAAGCGGCAGCTGGCGTCAAAAATTCTACCGAGCCTGTTTGCGATAGACGAGTTAGCGGATTACAGATTGGTGTGCCAATTTTACTATGTCAGAAAAAAAATTTTATATTACTGTTTACTTCTTTTTCTTATTATTGGTATATGCGCCATTTTTCCAAATTAGTTAATAATATGGATAGGGAATTATGTTTGGGTTATTTTGAGCCGGGTAGAACTCAGGTAAAAGAAATTGTTCAGATGGTTCAAAGATTCCAGTAAAGTGGTTCAAATTGAGTAAAAGTTCTAAAAAGTCTTCTTAATCAGCAGAAGGCTTTTTTCTTTGCCAAAACAGTAAAAAAATGGTAAATTATATTCACTATGAAATTTGTTTTTTCTAATAATTTAAAGGATTTTATAGGGCAGGAAGTAGGTTTGCGTGGTTGGGCAAGCAATATCCGTTCTTCTGGTAAAATCTATTTTATTGAATTGCGAGATGGTCAGGGTTGGGTGCAGGTAGTAGTTTCAGAGCAAGAAATAGATAAAAAATTCTGGCAGGTGGCCCAAAATATAACCTTAGAATCATCTATCACCGTTTCAGGAATAGTTTCCAAACACCCTAAAAAAGAGGAGTATGAGCTGCAGACGAAAAGTTTAACTTTAATACAAAAATCAGAAGAATACCCAATAGGTAAAAAAGAACACGGGCCTGATTTTTTATTGGATAATCGTCATTTATGGCTTCGCTCTTCCCGACAATGGGCAATTCAGCGCGTGCGGAATACTATTATTAACGCTATTTATGAACATTTAAATAATGAAGGTTTTATTAAAATTGATTCGCCGATTTTAACACCCACTTCTTGTGAAGGCACTACTACGCTTTTTGAAATAGATTACTTTGGCGAACCAGCTTACCTTACCCAATCAGGTCAATTATATTTAGAAGCAGCCATTGCTTCGTATACTAAAGTTTTTGATTTTGGCCCAACTTTTCGCGCGGAAAAATCCAAAACCCGCCGTCATTTAATTGAATTTTGGATGATGGATGCAGAAATGGCTTTTGTGGAGCATGAAGAAAATTTGAAAATCCAGGAAGAATTAATTTCTTTTATTGTCAAAAAGGTTTTAAGCAGTAATAAAAAAGAGCTAGAAATTTTAGAGCGTGATTTCAAACCTTTACAAAATATAAAACCACCATTTTATCGAATTACTCATGCCGAAGCTATTAAGAAATTGCGGGAGCAAGGTAGTGATATTAAAGATAATGATGATTTAGGAGCGGATGATGAAACTATGTTAACTAAAATGTACGATAAGCCAGTATTTGTGGAAAAATATCCCGCTCAAGTTAAAGCTTTTTATATGAAGCGTGATCCTAAAGATAAAACCCGCGTGTTGAATGCTGATCTATTAGCGCCAGAAGGTTATGGCGAGATTATTGGCGGCTCGCAGCGTGAAGATGATTATAATGAACTTTTAAAGAGGATGAAGGAGCATAAATTACCCATTGAACCATTTCAATGGTATTTGGATTTGCGTAAATACGGCAGCGTGCCACATTCAGGATTTGGGATTGGTTTAGAACGGGTAGTCGCCTGGATTTGCGGGTTAGCCCATGTTCGTGAAACTATCCCTTTCCCAAGATTATTAAATAGGCTAAATCCTTAATTTATCATTATGCAAAAGGAATATTTATATATTAATAATAAAGAGGTATATAATGGTAACTATCTGTTAGCGCTTTTTAGGATTATTCCAACTAGTAGGTTGCCGCTTGAAGATGTTGCTAGTGAAGTGGCGGCAGAATCATCTACTGGTAGCAATCTAAAAGTTGGTTCAGCTACACCATTTTCTTCCCACCTTAATGCTCGGGTGTACAAGATAGATAAAGAGAATAATTTAGTTTGGATAGCTTATCCTTGGGAAATTTTTGACAGCGATGGCAATGTTCAAAATATTTTGACGTTTATTGCGGGCAATATTTTTGGAGTAAGCCAAGTGCACGGGTGCAAACTATTGGATGTATATTTTCCTCCGCAAATGCTGGTGCAGTACGATGGCCCAAGCTACACAATTGATGACGCGCGGCAATATTTAGGAGTTTATGACAGCCCTATTTTAGGAACCATTATCAAACCAAAAATCGGTTTAACCTCATCAGAATACGCGGAGTTGTGTTATGACTTTTGGGTGGGAGGCGGACATTTTGTAAAAAACGACGAGCCGCAAGCTAATCAGCATTTTTGTCCGTATGAAAAAATGGTTCAAGCCATACGTTATGCTATGGATAAAGCAGAGGACGAAACCGGTAAAACCAAATTACATTCGTTTAATGTTTCGGCGGCGGATTTTGATATTATGTTGCGGCGCGCCGATTATGTTGCCAGCGTAATGAAGCCCGGAAGTTATGTATTTTTAATAGACGGCATTACCGCTGGTTGGATGGCGGTGCAAACTATGCGGCGCAGGTATCCTAACGTGTTTTTACATTTTCACCGCGCAGGCCATGGCGCTATGACCAGAAGCCAAAATCCTATTGGGTATACAGTGGCAGTGCTTACAAAATTTGCCCGGTTAGCCGGAGCTTCTGGTATACACACAGGCACGGCTGGCGTGGGAAAAATGGCAGGTAGCCCAGAGGTAGATGTTACAGCCGCTCAACTCGCCTTGCGCGTAAAAGCTAAAGGACCACACTTTGATCAGGTTTGGGCGCGCGTTGCTGATACTGATTCAGACGTAGCGAATGTTATAACAGAAGAAGAAAAAATTTGGCAGCAACCTGTTCATAAACTTGTGCAGCATCGCGCCAAACAGAAAGATTTATTAGCGACTAATGTAAAAGATTACCGTTTATTTGCCAAAACATGCCCGATTATTTCTGGTGGATTAAACCCTGTGTTATTGCCAGAATTTTTAGAGGTAATGGGTACTATTGATTTTATAACTACTATGGGCGGCGGCGTACATTCGCATCCTATGAAGACTCAAGCTGGAGCCAGAGCAATAGTGCAAGCTTATGAAGCTTGGAAAGCTGGCGTACCATTGGATAAATATGCCAAAGATCACGAGGAATTAAAAGTAGCTATTGAATTTTTTAATAAACACGGCACACAAGCTCATAGGGTTAATGGTTATGAAGAGGTATAATTACATCATAAATAAGCCAGTGTAATTTATTTACCAATTACTTTCTAATTCGCGCGAATAAGAAAATATGAAACTAAAAAACCATTATCTCAAGTCATCAATTATTACCGTTATCGCGATTGTTTTTGTTCTGCTTATAGCTGCTGGTTGCAGTGTGATTTTACAAAAACAAGCAGAGATAAATTACAAACCCGTCGCTAATTTACTTGGCGGCGATAGAGATGCTCACGGTTGCATTGGTTCAGCAGGATATTCTTGGTGCGAGGCGAAGCAGAAATGTTTAAGGATTTGGGAAGAGAAATGCGAGACGGTATTATTTGAACCTTATCAAGACTTTACTGTTTCACAATTAACGTCAGCGCTTCATAAAAAATTTATTTGTCTGTATGGTTCGTGGACAGTCGGAGAAGAACAATCATCTATGGGTTCGGTTTGGATAAATAGAGGGGTGATTAGATTAAAAGGCCCAGGCTGGGGAGAGGTTGGCGAAAAGTTTCTTAAAAGCGAATGGAGCGGTTCTTTAGAATCTGAAAGTAAATCAGTAATTGCTTGCGGGCAAGTTTTTACTACTCCTCGCGATTCGCAAGGACTTGGTTATGGTTATGGCCATCTCGGCGGTTATGAAGAGCAAATAGATTATCAAATTATAGTTGAAGCTAAAGAAAATCCATACAATGGAATAATAAAAAATTTGAATGATTGCGCAAAAATTTCCAGCCAAATAAGGAAAGATATTTGTTATTGGGATTTTGGCGTGAGAGGTGGTCAAGTTCAAGCGTGTAATATGATTTATGATCAGGATGTTAAAAATAGTTGCATTAATTTAGTATCCAAAACAGAAGCAGATACCTCAACCTGGCAAACTTACCGCAACGAGCAGTATGGGTTTGAGGTGAAGTATCCGGCAA
>CAZGYI010000047.1:0-6722 GCA_964530635.1 uncultured Gammaproteobacteria bacterium
TGTTAAAAGGCGCTGGCACAGTTATTGAATTGTGAGGATTTTATATTATTACTATTGTCAGAAAGATGGTAAAGCTTTAAAGTAAAGGTATAAATTTATGCCGACTAAATTAAAATTAGCACCCGAGGAAGTGGCTTCTAAACTGACTGCCAAAATGACTGATATTGATATAGCAGAACACGAGCGAGAAACGCGTCTTAAAGCTGAAAGCCGAGGCATGCCCTATGTTAATTTAGTAAATTTTCCTATTGCTCAAGAAGCGCTAGCTTTAGTACCCGAGGAACAAGCCAGAAAATTAAAAATTATTCCTATTTTATTAAGCGGGTCAGAATTGAGAATTGGAGTAGTAGATACCGAGACGCCGGGTTTGTCTGATTACTTAAAGGAATTAACCAAAGAGTATTTTGGCCATTACGTTTTATATCTTATTTCACAACACAGTTTTGATTTGGGGGTTAAGCATTATGCCGGTTTAGTTAAAGTTAAAAAGTCAGCAGCTGGCGTGGCTATTACCGAAGCTGATATTAAAGAATATCAGGGTTTAATGAAAGACTTTGGTAAGGTTAACGAATTGTTGCGTCGGGCTAATATGTCTCAAGCGGTTACTATTATTATTTCTGGGGCCCTGGATTTAGGCGCTACTGATATTCATGTGGAAGCAGAAGAACAGGATATTAAAGTGCGTTATCGCCTCGATGGTTTGCTTTATACAGTAGCGGAAATTTCCAAAGATGCTTGGCGGGCCTTGATCTCGCGTTTAAAATTATTATCTAAATTGAAACTTAATGTAGAGTCTCAACCGCAGGATGGTAGGTTTACCATTGTTTTAACTAAAGACAAAATTGATGTGCGTGTTTCTACTATTCCCACAGCTTTTGGCGAATCAGTGGTGATGCGTCTGCTGCGTTCTTCAGCTGCTGGTTTGGCTTTTGATGATTTGGGTTTGCAAGGCAAATCTTACGATATATTAAAGAAGCAGGTAGAAAGGCCGAATGGTTTAATTTTAACCTCTGGCCCAACAGGTTGCGGCAAAACTACTACGCTGTATGCTATTTTAAATAAATTAAATCAATCAGATACCAAGATTATTACTCTAGAGGATCCAATTGAATATAAACTAAAAGGCGTAAACCAAAGCCAGGTGGATCATGCTAAGGGTTATGATTTTGCCCGTGGTTTAAAATCAATTTTACGACAAGATCCAGATATTGTAATGGTAGGCGAAGTGCGTGATCCGGAAACTGCGGAAATTGCAGTCAATGCCGCTTTAACTGGGCACTTGGTTTTGTCTACTATTCATACTAATTCAGCCTCAGGTGCCATTTCCCGATTTTTATCTATGGGTGTAAAATCATTTTTATTGGCCCCTTCTTTAAACGCAGTTATTGGTCAACGTTTAGTAAGACGCTTATGTCCTAAATGCAAGCAAGAAGCTAAGTTAGATAGTGAGACTTTAGCTAGAGTTAAGAAAATTTTATCTACTGTGCCTAAAGATGCTGGTTACCAGGTAGATTTAAATAAATTAAAGTTTTATGAAGGCAAGGGTTGCGAAGCTTGCAGTAAACTTGGCTACAAAGGGCGCATTGGTATTTATGAAATTTTAACAGTCACACCGGAAATAGAAAAAGTAATGCTGGAAACTAATGCTGCTGAACAAAAAGTGGAAGAATTGGCTATAGCCGGTGGTATGATAACTATGGTACAAGACGGCGTCTTAAAAGCTTTGCAGGGCATTACTAGTTTAGCCGAGGTCTTTACTCAAGTAGAATAAAATAATTTTATGATAGAAGCAGAATATCGTCCCGAGATAAAATTTGGAGAGGAAATACCAGTTGATCATCGTGTTAAGATTCTTTCCCTTATTAATACTGGCCGCAGGGATATTGTTCAATTAGATACCAATACCCTTTCTGCCTTAAAGAAAGAAACTCACCAGTTTAGTAATAAAGAGTTAGATAAAGTTGAATCAGATAAAGAGGCACAATTATGGGAAGATGTCAGACTAGATATTTGTCAAAGTTTTGGAGTACCTTTTGATAACGAACATGTAATTAGAGATTCTGGTAGTAGCCGTGGTAGGAACGTTAAGGCCTTTTATGTTTTGCGTAATCAAAAAACCAGAGAGGCTTGGTATGCTGATGGCTATACAGATCACGCCAATCTATCACATGAGCTTTTTCGTAGAGCTGGTTTGCAGCTAAAGAAAATAAAAGAGGATAGTCGGGAATTTGATGAAACTTTTCTTATTACCAAAGGGTTCCTTGATGCTGATAGGTTTAAGCGTTACCCTGAAGTGAGAAAAAGTTTGGAATCAGCTATTGAATTTCAAGAAGGTAAAATTGAAACACCAGAGAATTGGTTTATTAGTGCTTTTTATGATAGCCCACATGAGCTTGGTTCGGTATCAGCAGTAAATGAAGAGAGATAGAGAGAGAATAGAAAACGCTCTTCATTTTTTAGAAGAGCGTTTTTGTTTTTTATCAGATTAAGAATTGGATATTCACAATAGGACAATCAATTTTAATTAAATAACGTGATAGGCTTCCGTAATAGTTGCCGTTATGTTCTAGTAGTTTTGATAGTAACCCAAGGGGTTCCTTAATCAGCCGTAGCCTGACTTTATCAAAACTATTTGTGAAATCATCTTTTTCAAGTAGTTTTTTTATTTTTTTTGCGGCAGTCTTTATATCAGAAAGAGTCTCTTGTGCTCTATCGTTTGATTCAGGTTTGCGAGAACAGTAAATATCCTTAGCTATCTTTATTAGTAGACGTAATAATGATCTAAGATATAATGGCGATATATTACCCTGATGGGGCAATATAGAGATAATGTGTAGCAAACCCTTAGTAGCAAAAGAGTACCATTCATTATGACCATAACTATCAAGTAGGTCTAAAGCTGGATGTATTTCCTTCCAACTCATTGAGCATAAGATTTTTTGAGATACCCGCAGTGTCTTTTTTTGCTTTTTCAAAGTGCTTCTCCTTGTTTTGTTAGTAATATTTTAATTTTAAGTATTCAAAACACTTTAGCATAATAAGTCCTATATTGTCAAGCCGCGTCTGGCCGCTCGGTGGCTACCCATATGCCAAGCATATGGGTATGCCCGCCACCTCGCTGTCGTTTTGCGATCCAGACGCGGGAATATCTATTTGCGCTCTGAGTCCCCAATGCCAAGCATTGGGGCGTGTCGCGAAGGCGGTCAATAGGTTGTATAGGGATAAGAGTAAATCTTATTCTAAAGTAATAATCAAATCTTTATCTTTAATTTCGCCTAGTTTATTTTCAACAATGGCGTTTGTTAATTTAATATTAGTTCTTAAACCCTCAAGAATTGTTCTTTGTTCATCAATGATTTTATGATTAGTCGAATGAATAGAGCAGTTAAGAATCTGTTTTTTTTCTATTTTATTTTCCGCGCGGAAGTTGCGGATTAAAGTAATGATTTTTTGAATCTCGGCCATGTCCTTTTCCACTACCTCATTTTTGTATCCTGAAATTTTGGGCCAGGGTTGAATCATTAATAACTTATCTTTGGTAAAAGCTTCTTGCCAAATAGTTTCTGTAACAAAGGGTGTAAATGGGTGCCAAAGCTTTAAAATCGTTTGTAAAATAAAAGTCAGGATTTGATCTTTTTTTCCTTCAATTTTAGCAATTTCCAAATACCAGTCAGCTAATTCATGCCAGGTAAAATTATAAAGTTTTTCACCAGCTGGTGAAAATTCATATTTTTCAATGTAGTTGGTTGTCTCTTGGATAATAGTATCTAGGCGCGACAGTATCCAGCCGTCGGCTAGGGTTTGGGGCTGTGGTTTTTGTGTTTTAGTAGAAACTTCTTTAATCGTTTGCAGTATATAACGTGAGATGTTCCATAATTTGTTGACAAAATTTCTATAGCCGGCAATTTTTTCTTCATACATTCTTACGTCATTGCCAGGAGTAGTGCCGATTACCAATGCTAAGCGTACCGCATCAGCTCCATATTTTTTAATCATATCCAAAGGATCAATGCCGTTATTTAAAGATTTTGACATCTTACGACCCAATTTATCTCTTACCAGTCCATGTAAATAAACAATTTTAAAGGGTATTTGTTTAAGTAGATATTTTGTCATAAATATCATGCGCGCTACCCAAAAAAATAAAATATCATAGCTGGTTTCCAAAACATTGGTAGGATGGAAAGTTTGTAAATCTTTGGTCTTTTGAGGCCAGCCCAAAGTAGAGAAAGTCCACAAAGAAGAAGAAAACCAGGTATCTAAAGTATCGGGGTCTTGTTGCCAACCACCACCCTCTGGTTTATCAGTACCAACATATATTTCTTGTCCAGCTTCAGATTTGTTGACCTTAGATCGGTACCAGACAGGAATTCTGTGGCCAAACCAAATTTGCCTGGAAATGCACCAGTCGTGCATATTTTTCATCCAGTGATAATAGATTTTAGCAAACCGTTCAGGAATTATTTTTATTTGGCCGGATTTTACTGCTTCGATGGCTAATTTTTTAAGTGTGGTTTTTTTAAATAAGCCCACCTTAAACGGTTTATCAACCGCCACAAACCATTGTTTGGAAGGTAACGGCTCTACTGGCGTGCCACAGCGATAGCAAATGGATAAATTATGTTTATAATCTTCAATTTTCTCTACTTTATTTCCTAAATCTTCCAAAAGTTGTCGTCGCGCTTCTTTGATATTTAATCCAGCATAAGCGCCAGCATTTTCTGTTATTTTACCATCAGTACCAATTATTTGTTTTAACGGTAAATGATATTTTTGCGCTAGTTCAAAATCTACTAAACTATGGGCTGGCGTGATACCAACCACCCCAGTGCCAAAAGCAGAATCAATAATTTTATCGGCAATAACTTTAACTTTTACTTTAATCTTTCCTAAAGTTGCTTCTAATTCTTGCCCAATTAATTTTTGATAACGTGTGTCATTAGGATTCACAGCTAGCGCTGTGTCGCCAATTTTAGTTTCAGGTCTGGTGGTAGCTACGGTTACTGGTCCATAATTAATATAATAAAGTTTACCCGGAGATTCTTTGTATTCTACTTCATCATCAGCTAAAGTGGTGCCACAGCGATAACACCAGTTAACAATTCTGTTTCCTTGATAAATTAGTCCATCCTGGTACATTTTAATAAATACTTGACGCACAGTTTGTGATAATCCTTCATCTAAAGTGTAACGCTCTCTAGACCAATCACATGAGGCACCTAGAGCACGAATTTGATTTCTAATAATTACTTTTGATTCTTCAGCAAAATCCGAAACTATTTTAAGGAATTCATCACGTTTAAAATCAAATCTAGTTTTTTTTTGTTCTTCAAGCAGTTTTTTTTCCACAACATTTTGGGTAGCGATAGCCGCGTGATCAGTGCCAGGAAGCCAAAGGGCCTTTTCCCCTCGCAATCTGGCAAATCTAATCATCAGATCTTGCAGCGTTACAAAAGTCGCATGACCAATATGTAATACGCCAGTTACATTAGCCGGTGGCATGCTAATACAAAAAGAATCTTTAGCCCCTTTTAAATTATCCGGATTAAAATAACCAGACGATTCCCACATCTGGTAAGTCTTTTTTTCATAATCAGCTGGTAAGTAAGTTTTAGGTAGTTCTTTCATACCCAGTATATCAACCTTGCTCGCCAAAAAAATAAGCAAGTGCGGTAGATAATTAAAGGATTAAATTGAAAATTATAAAGCATAATAAATGTGGGGATAGCGTATTTTGGCTTGAGCGAACCCCGATACCAAGAGTTTAATGATAAGGACTTAAGATACACTTTACTGGATTAATAATATAGTTTTGTAGTGAAGTCCTGTACCGAGCTTCAGCTCTGGTACGGGGCGAGCTTAAAGCAAGGTTGTATTACTGGGCATAATATATTCATTTTAACATAATAATACCGAATAAGGGTAATAATAAATTAGATAAATTTACCTTAAGTCGTTTGTCATTGCGAGGAGCTTCAGCCGAAGAAGACACTACCAGCATAATAAATACCAGACGGTTCAAGGTTTCTACTTATGATACTCAAAAAACCTATATTGAAGGAGGGGTATTGGTTGAGTATAAGAATGGTATTATTATGTATCGCGAAATAGAAGTTTTTATAAAAGAAAAAAATTTAGAGTTAAAGTTAACACTCCGAGGCGACGCTGCGATTATGTAAGCTCCGCAAAATCTTAAATAACCGCGGAGCTTTTATTTTTTGAACAAGATCTACTACTTAAAACCTTAAATCATCTAGTCTAGAGCCTTATCTAAATTAATTATACCATTTACTACACTCAAAAACCACCCTCATTAGGTGGATTGGATCTTTAGCCCCACCGGGAACCCTCTTTCGTCCCGATTGCCATCGGGATTTCGGCGGGTAGATCGAACCCGGATTACCACATTGTTGTACCTTCAGCAGATCACCCGTAGGGTGAAAAGCGTTTCCACCAACTTTTTTACCGCTACCGGGAATTGAACCCGGATTACCACATTGAAAGCGTGGCGTCCTAACCGTTAGACGATAGCGGCAAAAAAGTGGATGGAAAAAATAGGTGTCTCCTCCAGAGAAGGACCCGCCTCCGGCGGGCTAGTCATTTATCCGCCCGAGGCGGACAAGGACGATGGGGCCGTAAACAGACGCATTGTAAATGTTTTTTCTACCTAAGTCAACTCTATTCCAGTTTGGTGTAGTGGGGAAATATTGCTATAATTAGAT
>CAZGYI010000048.1:0-6674 GCA_964530635.1 uncultured Gammaproteobacteria bacterium
TACAAACCGCTGGCTGTGTTATAACCATAAGCTCGTACGGATGCGGCATAGGTAGAAGGCTGGGTAACAGTAGTGCTAACGCTGTTGCCAGATACTGGAGAACCAGCAACATCGGCACGCAATTCATAGGTCTTAGAACCGCTGACTTGCTGTTCAGTTGTTGGCCAGAAAGTAATAGTACCACCTGCAGCAGCGCCTAAGCCGGAAATAACGGCAGTACCAGCAACTTGTGTGTTACTATCAGAATTCCACAAAGTAGCGTTAGTTACAGTATCACCGCCACCAGAAATAGTCTTGGCTACGGTGAATAGCAACTTGGCCCAGGAAACTGTGCCTGTACCGCCAGATGAGATAGTGAACTTAGCTAAAGTCTGATTAGCTCCGCCAGCAGTTAAAATAGTGGTTGGTAAGCTAACATTTGTAATAGTCGGAATCGCCTTGTATACATACATAGCGTTACCAGCCGGGTTGGCAGGCGACTCGGTAACAGCGCCAGAAGTGCCGTTAGAGCTGCGGGCTGTAGCTGAAGTAAGGGTGGTCAAAACGGACGCGCCGCTTGTGCCAGCTCCAGAACCTACTGAACTCATTACTAATTCAAGAGTCAAAACCTTAGTGCGGTTAACAGCTTGGTTCACAAGCACATTAAGACCGCTAAAGGTTACAGTAGTGGCGGCTGGTTTAGTGACTAATACTGAAGCGCCATCTTTCAAGTTCACATTGGAAACAGCCGAAGCGTCGCCAAGAGTGAAAGTGATGTCGGTAACAGTGTAGTCGTCATTCACAGCTACGAATTTCCAAGCGCCGGTAGTTACTGAACCGCTGTCGTCAACTAAAGTAGCATCGGGTGTGGTAGCATCAACTGAAACAGTCAAAGAGCCGATATTGGCAGTAATAGTTTGACCAACTACGCCGTTAGTTCCGTCAGGGGCAAGGCTATTGGTAGTAGCGTACACTGTGGTAGAAGAATCAGCCGTAATACCAGTGGTGGAAAGGTTAGCTCTAATACCATCGGTAGCTGTAATGGTAGAGCCGATAGTAGCATAAACCTCCACTGGCAAAGTGCCGTTCTTAGGCAGTGTTAAGCTAACTGACCAAGTGTTGTTGGAATCAGCCACCGTACCCTTAACTGTGGTCATGTAAGTACCAGACTTGATGTAAACATCAGTCAAATCATCAGAAGCGTCAAAAGTACCTCCTCCGCCAGTTGAGGTAAAGTCTAGCCTGAAGGTGTTAATATTAACAGCTTCAGTGGCATTACCAGTCAAGTTAAAGGCGGCTAACTTATAAGCTGTCTGTGGCACAACCACTGTTTGAGCGCCATAGTTAGACTGTTGCGCGCCAGTCATAGTGCCAGAAGCAACAGCTAAAGCGTTACCTAGCACATTGGTCTGCGAAGGCACATTAATATAACCAAGGGAAACTTTTGGCAAACCATTGCTAGTACCAGTACCGCCCACTAACAAAGCCTGGATTGAGGTTTCCAGCGGAGCAGTAGTAAAGTTGTTGTCGCCTTCAGTATCAAAGATATCGCCGCGGATTTCAACTGCGACTGGCGAGCCAGGGACAACTTCAAAATTGGTAGTGAACTGTTGGCCAGAAGCAGCGGCAAAAGTAGCTGCGGCTGCAACATTAGTGGTGCTGCCAACCTGTGAACCCTTAGCCAACAACCTGACATTGCGAATAGTGACATTGGCTGGATTGGCATTGGTAATTATACCCACGCGCAAGTTTTCAACCTTAATTGTTTCACCATAAGCAGTCAAGGTGTATTTGGCCAACGACACATCATTGGCGCTAACAGTTACATTTTGAGAAGCTGAATCAGTGGTTTTAACCACTGTCATACTGCCGGGGTTAACTGTGAAAGCGGCTGGGCCAGAAGGGAAATTGCCAGTAGCGGTCGCGGTAATGCCAGCGTTATACTGACTATCCACCGCTCCCACATCATAAGCGCCGCGCAAAGACAACTGCACAGTTCGGCTAGAACCGCCAATTATGTCGGCTAATACTTTGAAGACACGACCACCTGATTGCACTAGTTTGGTAAAGCTGAAAGTAACATAGCCATTAGCGTCCAGCGAATCGGTTTTGGCTACTTCTACGCCATCAATCTGCAAGCGGAAGTTCTTGATATCCGAAGAGACGATGGAGCCAATTTGGCGGAAAGCCAAACGGTTAAAAGTAACATCGCGAGTGCCGACAGTAACAGTGCTCTGCCACAAATTAACATCATTGCCTGGATCAGAGTTACCCGAACCAGTGGGGGTGCCAAAGCCTACTGAGGCGAGAGTAGCCGCAGCCAAACTCATCAAGCTGCCGTTTACCGGAAAGGTACCGCTTATGGTGGCAGCGGGAGAAGTTGTTATCTTGGCGGCCGACTCCAAGGAAATGCCAAGAGTTTCACCCGAAACGCCAGCTAAGTCAGCCATAACCTTAATAGTTTTACTGCCGTTCACTGTAAACAAACCAGAGCTATTGGAAAAGTTGATTTGGCTGCCTGAAGAAACAGAAGCGGCGTCAGTGATTCTGGTGGAACCATCAAATAAGAAAACATTGGCTAAAGTGTTATCAGCTGAAACGCCAATTCTTTTTAAGGTTAAACCAGTAACGGTGCCTGTGCCAGTAAAGGTAAAGTGAGCCAAATCAGCACTGCCCTGACCAACTACCAAGGTGCCGGCAGAGGGAGAGCGGGCCGCCAAAGATACTGACAAATCACCAACTACCACTGCACCAGCAGCGGCGCCGGCTACATTAACCAAGCCTGATTCCTTATCAGTAATGGATGAACCATCGGTGTAAGAAATTGTTGTTTCGCGCACGAATTCATTGCGGAACATATTAACTGCCAAAACCGCCTCAGACGAGACTGGTCGCTTGACATTGTTAGTATCCACATAATAAACCGTGCTGGAACCAGCATACTTTACCAACGTACCAACCGGATGCTGATCCGAAGATACAGCTGAACCAGTGGTGTAGTTAACAAAGAATGGATCTGGCACATCCTTAATTATTTTATTCCAATTTGATCCATAAAGAGCTAAAGCTCTGGCTTCGCTGTTAACCCAGCGCAAAACTCCGCCTGGTTCCACAGCGTAAACTTTTGGATCAGTGGTGATTTTTACGAGCCAAGTACCTGGCCTCATAGTGACATTGCCACCAATTGGGTAGGACTGCAGCTCGATTGAAGAGACTGTCACTACTCCCGAGAAATCAGAATACCATGATTTATAGGTAGTCTCATTAGGGAAGACATATCTCTTGGTTCCGTCAAAGTAATACACGGCGGGATTGCCGGCCATTTTGATTAGGTCACCGGCCGAAGCGGCCTGCGCCACTGGCAAAGCCAAGACACCGCCAAAAGACCAGACCACAACCGAAAAAGCTACTATGACGAACACGAATTTTCTTAAATTAGACATTTATTTTTCTCCTGAAAAAATTAGTATCAATTAGTTTGATAAATTTTAAGAAACTAACAATAACTAATTTTCGGTATTTATTACAGGAACTTGTTCTACCCTGCTAAAAGCAGAGCCCGACCTTGAATCAAGAACTATCCTGACCCAAGCTCCAAGTTAAAGTTTAAGATTTAAAAAAGATCATCCAAAAGGGTAGCGGAATAAAGCCCGCCATCCTTCATCAAGCCGCCCATGGGAGGACGTTCTTGCTAAACATAGCGCCAACGACCCTGTTGCTCTGACAAAAATTTGCCAAAATTTTAGGGTAAAACCCAGCCAGATAAAGAATTTAGAAGCTTTTCTTCCAAACACCCTCTGGGCGCGTCTTTTTATGATCTTGCTTTAATCTTTTAAAGAGCTCGAGGCGGGTCGTTGCGACCCTATGATTGAGGTTTTAAACTTACTAACATCAATCATTGAGCAACAACAGTACTAGAATTAAGAATTATGAATTAAGAAGAATAACTAATTTTCAATTTTCAATCAAGTTTTAAATTTTCTAATTTCCATCTATTAATTGATAATTCATTGATCATTGACCATTGACCATTGACCATTGATCATTGACCATTGAAAATTATTTTATTTGCGTTTCAGTTTTTATTTGTCATCCCGAAGTTTTTATTTGTCATCCCGAATTTATTTCGGGATCTATTTATTTTAGATGCTGAAATAAATTCAGCATGACAGTTTAACTAGTGACTTAATTATCAAGATTTTGGATTTTCTAATTAGTATTGCCCGATCCACTGGTACCGGAAGGTGTTGTCGGATCGGTCTTATTCTCTGTTTTAACCTCTGCTGTTGTTTTGTCTTCCGCGCCCTTTACTTCGCCCGCAGGGTCATCGCCGCTCTCGACTTCGCTAATCGCTTCTTCGGTTTTTAAAGTAATCACTTCGCCTTCTTTTACTTTAGCCAAAGCCAAAGAAAATTCTTTTTGCTCTAACAACACCTTGGCTTCTGCCAAAGTTCTTGACGCTTCTTTTTCCGCTTCGGTAGCTGGCACTACTGCCCGGCGAGATTCTATTACTACTTTAGAAGTGTTGCGCTTAGGCGCTGGCAATTCTCCTAATTTAAGTTGTACAGTTACTAATTTTTGTTCTACCTTGGTAATTTCTTCTTGCAAACGTTCTTGCACTGCTTGCTGATCGCTAGTTTTGCCTTGTTGATGCAAGACCACTAAAGTATTTAATGAATCATTGCTAATTTTAGCAGTTAACTCACGAGCCGCCTGATAAACCTCCTTACTATTATTAGTAACAATTACCTGATTTAAATCACCTTCTAACTTTTTAGCTGACCCATCATATACTCTGGCTAATTCACCACTATCCAAAACCGCGTGATAATTAGCTTCGGCAAAAGATAAATTAATATTGTAATCTCTAAGCAAAGCTAACTGATCTTCGCTGCCAATAGGCACGGCTTTTAATTCAGTTAATCGCCGTTCGGCTAATTTCAAATGATAAATGCCCTGGCTGGTAGCATTCTGCCTAAAAGACAATTGAATTTTTTCCTCCAGCCTTTTTAAGGGATAAGCAAAATCACCTGGCTTGCTAGAGGCAAAGCCGGGGGTTAAGGGTAAAGTAAAAAATACCGCTATCAACAACAAAGTGGTCAACGCTACAGCCGGGACCGGAGCAAATCTAAGGCGAAAATCAAACCAACCAACCAACACGCGTTCGCCCACTCCCCAGCCCAGTATGGGTTTTTTCTCAGCTAAAGCCAAAATAGTATTCCTGGTTTTATCACGCCAAACGCTAGCGGGCTTTTTAATCTCCCGAAGTGTTTGCAATTCTTTAATTAATACCTTGTCTTTCATTTTAAATTTGTAATAATTGTTTTAACTCTTTCAGCGCCCGATGTAAATCTACTCTGGCGGCTCCATGCGACTTGCCAATAATAGCAGCGATTTCTTTTAAACTAAATCCTTCAATGTGCGCCAGAATAATAATTTCTTGCTGATCAGGCTTTAGCTTTTTTAAAGCTGATTCTATTTCTGCCAAAGTTACTTGACTAGCCAAGGTATCTGGACTACTAGCTAGTAAATCCTCTGTTTCAGTTTCCTGAAACAGCGCCGGCTGATCCTGGCGATAATGATCAGCTACTTGATTTCTGGCTACCTGATAAAAATAAGCTCTTAAATTTCTTACTTTTATTTTTTCGCCTGAGCTTAATCTTTCCCAAACTTTTAAAAATACATCAGCAGTTAAATCTTGGGCAATCTCCTGACTAGGCACCCGGAAACTAATAAACCGGAAAATGGCATCAACATAAGCATCATAAACCTCAGCATAAGCACCAGCGTCGCCATGACGAATTTTTAACAACAAAATCTGCTCTTTAAGCTGTTTAGAAGCTTGCATATAATAAGACGAAAAAAAGCCTACTTTGTTACAGTAGACGGGATTGATTTTAATAATTTTCTTTAATTTTGGCAAGTGGTTTTAAATATAAGCTTGGTTAATAATTTAATTAAAAATAGAGCAAAAACAAAGATTATTGATTATTTTTTAAAAAAGGTATAGAATAGTGTAGAAGATATCTATGACAGATAAAACAACTATTAGATTATCAGTTAATGAAGCTAGCCGTTTATTTGGGGTTTCTAGTAAAACCATTAGGCAAGCTATTAAAAGCCGAGAAATCACCTATATTGTAGTTAGGGGCAGGTATAAGCTTAATTTTGAAAGCTTATTAGCTTGGTCGCAAATCTCTACTCGCCGACGTGATCAATTAGCTAAACAGGGGTTTGGCCAATATGTGGATAAGTGGAAAATAACTAATCGCAAATACTCCCCTAACCCGCCTGCCTAAGCCTTTTATAATGAGCGGTAATGAATAAATAATTCAAACAGTTACTCATCCGTCATCGTATACATTGAAGGCGGCACTAGCGGGCAGTCCCACCAGAGGAATAACTATAGGACTTTCGCGTTTGGTGTCATTCCGGACTTGATCCGGAATCTATAACCTATTAAGCAAACAAAATATGGATTCTGAAACAAGCCTGTCCTGATGAATATCAGGATTCTGAATCACACATTGGTTTATCACCTTGAATTTATTTCAGGGTCCATTAGATGCTGAAACCAGTTCAGCATGACAGTTGGTGGGTTCAGAATGACAGAAAAACGATAAAAAGCGAAAGTCCTAATTTTAAAATCACCAAAACAAATTCCAAACTTATTTATATTAAATATATCACTTAAT
>CAZGYI010000049.1:0-3997 GCA_964530635.1 uncultured Gammaproteobacteria bacterium
CTATCTTTTGGTAGCCACGCTGGCTGCCAAATATCATATCCCAAGCCAACTGTTGGCCCATTGAACCAAGAAATTGGCCCACGAGTCCGAGCAGAAATGTATTGGACCGAATGTCTCCAGCCCAATGATAAGTAAGAAGTGAATTCTCTATTCAAGGCAATTATTAAATTGCCAGATAAAGAATAGTTTGAAAATTGCACTACCTTACCTATCTCTACGCCAGGAGATAGAACAAATCCAAATCCCGCATTTTGGCTTCCGCCCATTATTTTCAAACTCATTCCGTAGGCATCTGGATTTTCAAAATAAAATCCATAGCCCATGTGAATAAAATCATCCCCTTTTTGAAAGTTGGTCTTTTTGGGCCTTCTTCCCCCTGCTTCTGCGAAATCACAGATCAATATCGTTACTATCAATATAATAAAACTAATTCTTTTCATGACATTCTCCTTAGTTTGAATTTCAAAATACTATTTTCCTATTTTATTTAAATCATCTTAGTATACACCCAAATCAAGCTTTTTGTCAACCCCATATGGTAATCTACACACACATTTGGCGGTTTCCCCTAAAATGGGGATATGTGTATAAATATGCCAAAAACAATCAAAGAAGAAAGTGCGAGATGAGTATTGCCCATATCGTATCCAAAAGGAACATTAAACTGGTCGATGCGAACAAGATATGTCCATATTCAAAGCGAAGTCTGGAAAACGATAGCTAGCGTTTACCCGCGCTATCGGCAAAATATTGAAAAAAGAAAAATTAACGATAAAATATCGAGTGCGGGAAATATAAAAAAATCATTACTCTAAAACAGCAACAATTTCCAAATAAGGGAAAAAGTCCCGATCGGGACTTTTTCCCCAAGATAATTATAATCAAAAATACCCCATTATATAACAAAGGGATTATATATAACTAGTTATAATCACTTTTTAATTTCTACTGGTGTCAGGTTGATAGTTTCGCCTAATTTAACTTCTATTTCGCTTTCCTTACCATTGCGCCAAACTTTTAATAATATTTTAGTACCTGGGCGATATTGCTGTAATAAATCTGATAAATTTCGCTCGCTATTAATCCTCTCCCCTGCTAGATAAGTAATAACATCTCCTGGTTTCAAGCCCGCTTTGGCTGCCGGACTATTTGCCTCAATCGCCGGCAGATTGCCGTTAGCTACTAATAAAGCGCCATCTTTGGGCAAATTTAAATCTGTTGATGAATAGCCCGACACACCGTCTAAAGTAATGTAATTAACTCCCAACACCGGACGCTTAACCTGTTTAGCAAAAAATAAACCATCAACTACAATATCTAGTATTTCTAAAGGATGAACATACTGGGCCGCGCCCTCTTTACTGGCCACTAAACCAACTACTTTACCATTAAGCAAGGCTACAGGAGAGCCAATAAAATTATCAGGCAATTGATTATCCAAAATATAAACACCGTTAACAGCATCGGAATTCTTTATTAAAGAAGAAGTATTTTTAATAACTCCTACATTATCATAAGTCGCAATTTTGCTAACTAACGCCGTACGTGTCAGGCTTTGTGTAGTTGCTGCTAAAGCCACTACTGAATCACCAAGATTTATTTCTGAAAATCTAGCGAAAGCTACAGGTGTTAAGTTGTTAGCTGTCACTTTTAAATACACTAAGGCAGCTGCCGGATCTTTAACCAATGATTCTACCTCGTACATCTTACCGTCGGCTACCGCCACTAGGTATTTTTTGGTTAAATCATCAATAACTTCCGTAGTGCTGACTATCCAACCGTCACTAGATAACACTACTCCATGACCTAAAGCTTTGGTTATTAAATAGGTTTGCTGCCAGCCGGCCTTTTCTACAGTAGTATTTTGTTGAACAAATATTACTACTGATGTTGGAGTTAATCTATCTATTACTTCTGCTAAAGAATTTTCTGGGATAACTAATACAGGGCGCTCATTGCTTACTGGAATATTTAAAATTAAAGGACTAAACCAACTAACCACAATTAAGGTGGTAGTAATACTAGCCACTATAGCTACTATCAGCCATAAAATATGTCCTATCCACAAACCAGAGAAACTTTTCGACGGCTTAGAAATAAACATTTTAGCATTTCTTTCCTGATAAATTTCTCTTATCTCCTGATCAAAACTTTTGTCAGTAGTTTGTTTTTTATTTAACATATTAAAACCATCTACTAGTAATAATCAATATTAATGATAACGCGCTAATCAATATTAAATAATGTACCAAAGTGCGTTTAGTCACCGCTACCCCGGTATCATATCTGACAAATAAAAAAATTACTAAAAATATTGTAGCTTGCAACCAACCAACTAAATAAAAACTAGTAGGCCACCAACTAAAAATTACATAAGATTGAATAATTATTACTAAAGCCACTAAAAAATATGACCGGTGGCGTAGTAGATTCCATCCAGCCAACCAACCTACCGACAATAAAACCAAGGCAGTAGTTGCCAAATAAATAAAAAATAATAGCCACCAACTAAAACCTAAAAAAACCAACCAAGTAGCGCTATTTACTGTGATTAAGAAAAAAATTATCCAAGCCAAACCCAAAGCCAAAGGCAAACTGGGACCGCGGCTTATGCCTATAATTTGCCAATAATCTTTTAACCAACTAAATACATACCACCAGCTAACCACGGCCACTATAACAACCAACAGTAAACGAAAAAGATTCTGCTCTAAAAATAGGAAAAAAAACAGAGCATTTAACCAAAATAGGACTAATAAAATCCAGGGCCAAAGAGCTCGGCCTAATTTTCTAGGTTCCCACATCAACCATACAAAAATCAAAGCTAATAATAATAAATAAACGATGGCATAGCTAATAGTCCAAGGCCAGCGCCATACTATTATAATAGGCAAAGCTGAAAAAATGCCAATTAAATATGGTGCCAATAAAGTCAACATGATTTAATTTAATTATAGTTTTCCAAACTAGCTATAGGAGAATCCTCTCGCTCTTCTAATTTGTTAAATTCTTCCAGCAACGCCAATAAATCCTGCTGCAAGGAAGTTACCGAGGTTTTAACCACCTTCCCTTTATTATTCAATACTTCTTCTAACTGAGATAATTTAATTACTAAAGACAAATGAAAATCCTGATAACCAGCCGGAACGCGAAGTGTTAATAAACGGTCTCTAATTTTTAGCAAATTACCAGCATCAGCGTTAGTTAATTGTTTAACTAAATAAGGTTGTAGTGTTTCTAACTCGCTTTTAATACTCTTTAAATAATTGCTTAACTGCTGCTGATGATCATCAAACAAAGAGCTAGTAACTATATTCGGACTAGAGGAATAATCATTAATAATTATTAAAGCTACTGACAAACCAGCGATGATTAATAAAATAACAGCTAACCAAATTTTTTTACTAAAAGTCATATTATTGAGATTGATGATTTTTATCGCACCAAGGCCAATGCCAGCTTCTACTATACTTTTTACTAATCAGCGATACCCCTAAAGCAATTATTAAAAGTGGCCAGATAATACCCCAGGCATCTCCGGAAATTAATTCTAAATTCTTAAAAAGAAACACTAAACCTAAAATAATTAATAAATAAGCAAAGAACATAGTACTAATTTAATAATTAATATGACTACCTTTTTAGGATACCATAAATTATTAAAACATTTAATCAGTAAAGGTACCAGCTTTAATCTCCTGCCAATCAGCTATAGCTTCATCCCAGCTATAAGCATGAAAAGTTAAGCTTTGTTCCTTCTCGTCATAAACATATTCAATAGCTGTAGACGAACCAATGCGTTTGGAATAATGAGTCTTTTTATCTAACACCACCGGACGTTTAACTAATTCCAGTTTAATTTTGCCTTGCGGTCCTTGAAATTCAACAAACTCTCTTTCTCCCGGACCTTCGGGTAAGGGTTCTTTGCCCTCGGTTAAAACAGTAAATTGGCTTTTAATTTTATTGATAATATCTTGCCAACGTTCGTAAGTCATAA
>CAZGYI010000049.1:4097-6553 GCA_964530635.1 uncultured Gammaproteobacteria bacterium
TAGAATATCAAATCTTTAATTCAATAAAAAAATATATTATTAAAAAAATAACAATTAATCCCACGAAGACAACTCCTCCCCAAACCCCTCGTTTAATCCCTGAATTTATTTCCAGATCAATTTTCTCCTTTTGTTGCTGCGTCACGGTTCCTTCTCTCACCGCACCAGAAAGACGGTATTGTATAAAGGAATAAACCAATCCAACAAAAACCAACATACCAATCAGCGGTTTTCTAAGATTGGCTGTAAAAAACATTATCAGTAAAATGACTCCAAACAAAATGATTCCTAAACCATAAATAAGTTTTAATTTCTTGACTGATTCGTTCTTTACTGCCGCTACTGCATGGATATTTGTTTTTAAAAACCAAGAATCATCCATCACAAAAAACATTACTAAAGCAAATAGTAAAGATATGAAAGCGCCTAATATTAATATTCTCCCGGTCATTGCTCCGTTTGCCACATAGAATAACATCCCGCCAAGATAAAAAACTAGGAAAATAACGAATGATACTAAGATTTTCTTTTTTGTTATTAAATCAATCATATTTTAGAATTTAGAATTATTTTAAATTTTAATCTCTCATTTTACATTCCCGCCTGCCAAAGCCAACACTTAAAATATAATCTAATGATGAATAATCGCCTACTAAATTTCTAGTAATAATTTGTCGTTGGTGAAGGCGAGCGGCGGGCAGGTTGATTTTTTAATTTTACATTATCTAAATATTTTCTCCCTTTTAAACTCTCGGGTAAATAATCCTGCTCTACTGGCTCGTCATAATCTGGATTGTATTTATAACCTTTGCCATAACCCACCTCTTTCATTAATTTAGTAGGTGCATTACGTAAATGTAGTGGCACCCCTTCGTTTATGGTATTTAAAACATCCTCTTTTACTTTACCATAAGCTTGGTAAAGTGTGTTAGACTTAGGTGCCCGAGCCAAATATACTACCGCTTGGGCTAAAATCACATTACACTCCGGCATACCTATACTATGCGTTGCTTGAAAAGCCGCGGTGGCCTGCACTAAAGCGTTAGGGTCTGCCAAACCCACGTCTTCGGAAGCAAAACGAATTAAACGGCGGGCAATATACAAAGGATCTTCCCCTGCTTCCAGCATTCGCCCTAACCAATACAGCGCCGCGTTCTCGTCAGAACCGCGCAAAGATTTATGCAAGGCAGAAATTAAATTATAATGCTCCTCACCCTGCTTATCATACAACAGATGAGTACGTTGCAAACTATCTTGAATTAATTGTTTGGTAATAACTGCCGTACCATTTTTATTAGCAGACAACACCGCCAATTCTAAAGTATTAAGAGCCACCCGCGCATCGCCCGAAGCCATTTGCGATAGATGTTCTATCACTTCGGCTGAACCCTGAACTTTAATTTTGCCCAAACCCACTTCTTTATCTTGTAAAGCTCGTTGTAAAATCTTTTTAATATCTGCTGGCGCCAATGGTTTTAAAACAACCACTCGTGAGCGGGATAACAACGCCGAAATAACTTCAAACGACGGATTCTCGGTGGTAGCGCCAATTAAAGTAACTACTCCCCGTTCTACTTGGGGCAAGAGAGCGTCTTGCTGAGCTTTATTCCAACGATGAATTTCATCAATAAATAAAATAGTCTTCTGATTTTTCAATTTCCGACGGTCTATTGTCTCTCTAATAATTTCCCGCAACTCTTCTAAACCACTGGCCACAGCTGACATTTGCACAAAATAAGACTGGGTTACTTTAGCAATCAATCGAGCCAGGGTGGTTTTGCCCGATCCTGGCGGTCCCCAAAAAATAAGCGAGGGTACCTGATCTGTATCTATCAATTTGCGTAAAGGTTTATCTGAATCAATAATTTCATTTTGCCCCACAAACTGCTGCCAATCCTGCGGACGTAAACGATCAGCCAACGGTGCCTCCCGCCTTAAGCTCTGATCTAAGCTAGAATCAAATAAATCATTAGTTAGCCGCTTGGTTTTCATAAACAATTTTATTTTAACATTACTTTATTAATCTTGACAGAAGGAAAAAATTGGACTAAAATAAGCTATAATTAAAGTACAAATTTATTCCTAAAAAATAAGCTTATGAAAAATTTTGACTCTCCAACACTATCTCCAGAAATGGAGCCTGGATCACCGATGGATATAACTGATAAACTAATTACCAAATGGGAAACTGATATGGTTTTTGAAGATAATCCAGGTGAAACAAAAACGCTTGGTCGTATGATTTTAGACTGCCTGGAAGCAGAACGACCCAAAAGAAACGAAAAGGGTATGTTAGAACTAATTCGAGCTATTAGTGACAAAATGAATACTATTACTTTGAGAAACAACAAAGTAGAAGCTCAAGTAAAAGAAGCTATCAGACATTTAGCCGATGCTTATAGTGAATATAAAAGCATCGAAGAAATATAAATTTATCAAGATTAAACCCCAAACCG
>CAZGYI010000050.1:0-6310 GCA_964530635.1 uncultured Gammaproteobacteria bacterium
ACCAACTTTAGAAATTAAATAGCCCAACATTTCCGATTTATGAAAATCCGTAGTTTGCGCCATTTCTTTTTCCCAAAAAGCGCGCACGACTGGATCGGTAACTTTAGTTAATTTATATTTTTGAAATTCCCTGTCAGTAAAAATTCTAGGAATCTCAGCAATAGTCCCGGGATAATCCTTGTCCGACATTAAAGTCAACATAGCGTTACGCATATTATGCTCAAACATCGGGCCAATCATATTAGGATCGGTAACTAGTTTATAGAAAATAGAAATCATTTCCTGCACAGCAAAATCTGCCTGCTCCGGGGTGTTGGCTTCTAACATATTCAAACCAATCGGGCGCTCCACATCGGAAGGGTTAAAAATTACTATATCGTCAGCGCGATTCAATGGCACCTGTCTTAAAATATTTTCTATCAACTCACCATGAGGATCAATTACTCCTACGCCGCGGCCGGCTTTAATATCTTGCGCAATTAAATTTTGCATCAAAACAGACTTACCAGTTCCTGATTTACCAATAATATAAACATGTCGACGTCGATCATCTTCTTTCATCTTAATTAGTGTTTCTTGTCCACGATAATGATTAATTCCCAAGGCTATTCCCGCCTCGGGAATATTCACTGGCGCTGGCGATCGCCTAGCGCCCAACCAACGAATATTTGGTGTTTCAGTAGTAGATAAAGGAAAATGATAAATACTCGCCAGCTCTTCAGCATTAAGTACTATTTTATTTTTGTTATCTAAACGGCGGTGAATAAAGCCGGTTAAAAATTTATCAACTGACAATGGTTTTTTAATTACATAACGATTTCCATATTCATAAATACTAAACTGCCCAAAAGAATTCGCTATATCATCTAAACAAGCATCGGCTTGCTCTTGAGATAACCCTGTTGCCACTAAGCGAATATTTACATCCAAACCAGCTTTAGAGGCTTTTTGCTCTAAACCCTTAATCATTTCCTGCTCTAAAGGCGATAAATGATGTTCTAATGATTTGGATTTATCAGACTCTAATTTTTTCTTTTGACTGGATAACCAAAAAATCTCACCTAAAAATCGCCAAACTTTACTAATGATATTTTTTTTATATACCTGGGCTAGTGATTTTCCCTGCTGCATAGCTGAAGCAATTCTTACCCCCTCACGACGCCACCCAGGATGAGCTGAACGCGCCACTAATTGAATCACCGCGCCCATGTTCCGAGGAATTTTACTTAAAGTGTTGGTTAAAGAATTTAAAGAATCTGCTTCCAACTGCAAATAAGTTTTAGTAGGAAAAACAGAAGGTCTAGTAAATTTAAGATAGGTACCGGCAATAAAGCCACGCGCCAAAAAAATATTATAATCTTCTGATTCTTCAATATTGGCATGCGGATAATGGGATAAAATCTGCTGCTCTAAAAAATTACGCATACGCAAAGACACCACCACGTAAAAAGAAATCAAACCATTTTGTGAAACAATTTCCAAAGCCACATGATCATCTCGACCGCTAAACCAAGATTTGATTCCACTCTGCGGTTTTAAGCCACCCAAAGCAGACCACAAAACTTCAGCTACTCCTATCTGCTCAATAATATATTGCTTGCCGCTTTTTGACTGTTCTTTGTCTAAGGTATCTTTAGGCACAGTAACCAAAAGCACCTGCATGCTTAAACTGTTCCTTAATTCTTTAAGCTTATGTGCTAAGCCTCGCAAAATTAAAACCCCCACCATAACTATTGCGGCCACTAATAAAACAATCAGCCAGCTCCAGTTAAAATACTGATTAGCCACCTCTTCGGTTAGATTATTAGTTTGGTCGGTAATTATGCCTAATTGAAATAACCACACAAAATTATTTTTTGAGTCGTAAGATTTTATCAGCTTTAATTTTAGCTTCCTGCTCAATAAAGTATTTATTAACACCAGGCAAAAATTTAAGCCAGTCTATTAATAACTTGATAATCTCCTGAACTTTTACTTTAACAGCGGTCAGTAGTTGCGAAATTTTAGAAGCAGTCTCTTCTCCTGTTAATTTAAACTTTTGCTGGTCAGCTGGTGATAATTCGCAATATAGCTCTACCAAATCTTCCTGTAAAATATTTTCAATCTTAGATTGTAATGGCGTCACGGATGGTTTGGCTTGAGAAATGGCTAGTTTGGTTGACGGTGCGGATTCTGACTGAACCGGCGATGGTTTTGCGCCTATTTCAATTTCAGAAGCCGGCCGCTCTGCTACCTGCTCTAGTATACGCTCCTGTTCTGATAAAGAAGGTAGTTTTATCTCTTTACCTTTAAATTCTCTCTTAATATCTGGCATAACCGCTTATATTAAACCTAATAATTAAAAATTGAATTGACAGATAATTATACAAATTAATACTTTAGCTATTAGTATTTATGCTTTTATTATATCATTTTATTTAACTTCTTTCAATATCAAAGCTTTATCTGATATACTTTAATTATGGATAATTTTTTCACAGAAATCGGTTTAATAATTATCATTGCTACCTTTTTGGGAATTACTGCCCGTTTTCTGCGTCAACCAGCTATTTTAGCTTATGTGCTGGCTGGAGTAATTTTAGGGCCGCAGGTCTTGGGTTTAATTAAACAACCAGAATTTATCTCCTCGCTTTCCAGCTTCGGTATTGCTTTGCTGTTATTTTTAGTTGGGGTGGAACTTAATTTAGTAAAATTAAAAGCTATTGGTAAACCGTCACTAATTTTAGGTATTGGCCAAGTACTGTTCACTGCTGGTTTTGGCTACTTAATTATTAGATTATTCAATTTCAACCCAATAACCGCGATTTACATTGCTGTGGCTTTAACTTTTTCTAGCACCATTATTATTGTTAAATTATTATCCGAACAACGCTCTTTGGATTCGCTGCACGGCAGACTGGCGGTTGGTATGTTATTAGTACAAGACTTTTTAGCTATCTTGGCTTTAATTTTACTTTCTGGTTTAACCCAAACCAGTAACGCTAGTTTAAGTCAAACTATTATTATCACTATTGTTAAAGGATTTGTTTTATTCTTAACTGCTATTGTCTTTAGCCGCTGGCTGCTGCCGCCTTTGTTTAACCGCTTGGCGCGCTCAGATGAAATGTTGCTGTTAGCTAGCATCAGCTGGTGCTTCTTGTTTGCGATTTTTGCCACCAGCATTGGTTTTTCTTTGGAAATCGGCGCCTTCCTAGCTGGCCTATCACTAGCAGCCTTACCTTATAATTTTGAAATAGTTTCTAAAATAAAACATTTACGAGATTTTTTTATCACTATTTTCTTTATAGTTTTAGGTAGTCAGTTAGTCTTCAGCTCTATTACCGGCTACACCTGGATTTTAATTATCCTGTCGCTGTTTGTGTTAATTGGAAATCCAATTATTGTGATGATTATTTTGGGCATTATGGGTTATCGCAAAAGAACCAGTTTTTTAATTGGCTTAACTGTGGCGCAAATCAGCGAATTTTCTTTAATTTTAATGGGTATGGGCTGGCGACTAGGACATGTTAACGCTATTGATGTTTCTTTGGTAACAATTATTGGCGTAATTACTATAACTATTTCCACTTATTTTATTACTCATGGAGAAAAAATTTACCGGCGTTTGTCGCCTCTGCTTACTATTTTCCAAAAACCAACAAATTTAGAGGAGATGGCCGCTGATCAAATCTCTAATCATGTAGTGGTATTTGGCTACCATCGTTTAGGTGAACAAATTATAGCTACTTTGCAAAAACTTAAACGGCCGGTAGTGGTAGTAGATTTTAATCCTATTGCTATTAAATATTTAAAACAGCAACAAATTCCCTGCTTTTATGGAGATATGACTGACTTAGAATTAATTCAAAAATCGCAAATGCATAATGCCTCGCTGATTATTTCCACTAACTCAAATATTTTTGATAATCTTACTTTTTTGCAAAACCTAAAATTACAAAATATCAATGTGCCGTTTTATGCCACAGCCGATACTTGGCACGATGTCAGAGATCTATACCAAGCAGGTACCAATTATGTTATTTTTCCACATTACTTAGCAGGTATTCAATTTAGCCTACAGCTTAGAGAAATGCTTATGGAAAAAAATCGTCTATTAGTAGATAAAGAAAAACACTTAGCTGAGTTGGAACACCGCTACGCCAAAGCTTAAATAAAAATCCCCACCAAAAAATGTTTATTAACATAGTTGGTAGGGCTTTTGAAATACTTTGAAGTCACAGTAAATAAATATACTTGCCAACAATACAAATTATAAACCAGGAAGCCAAAACCTCTATTAAACCTCTAAACCAATTGCAAACCACTATTTTATTAGAAACAAATCGATCGAAATTAATATATGAGCTTAAAAAAGTAAAAGCCAACAAACCCACAGCCACACCGAATATGATAATCATAATATTACCTAACCATAAGGCTAGAGCGATAGTAGTAACTGCGTAACTCGTACTGACAAAACATAAACTTTTATAAAAAATTGTCAGCCAAGCCAGAACCAAAGCCGTAATAACTGTTTTAGCTAAGGCTATTTGCTGAGTGAGATTTAGGCTTAAATCAGATGACCCTATTCTCCATAAACAAAAATTAAAAATTACTGTAGCCAGAATTACTGTTAGAATTAATTTGGGGAATATTTTTATTTCTCCTTTTTATGAACTATTTTTTATTATTTATCCTTTTCTTTTTATATCTATTGCGCTAATTTTAATATAAACTAAGTCTTTTGTCAAAAATAAATTAACCCCTCTCGCGTATTAACCGCAAAAGGGGCTTTTGTATTTGCCTGGGAGACGGTGGCTTTTAGGCCACAATTATTTTTTAATTTGGATTATATCATTAATAATCTTACTGATGTATCTATCTTGTGCAAATGGGTTATTTGCAGTAAAATATAAGTATTATGGCCCTTTATCTTTATAATACATTATCGCGACAAAAAGAGGAATTTCGGCCCCAGCATCCTTCTAAACTTTGGTTTCAAAAACCATCAGTTTCTTTATATACTTGCGGCCCAACGGTTTATAATTATCCACATTTAGGAAATTTGCGCACTTATATTTTTGAGGATATATTAAAACGCACGCTGTTATTTAATGACTTTGATGTTAATCATATTATGAATATTACTGACGTGGGGCACTTAACCTCAGATGCTGATGAGGGCGAAGATAAAATGGAAAAAGGCGCCAAACTTTCTGGCAAATCCGTGCCAGAATTAGCTGAATTTTATACTAAAATTTTCAAAGAAAATTTAAAAGATTTAAATATCCTAAAGCCCGATAAATGGCTGCCGGCTACTAAATATATCAGAGAACAAATAGAATTAGTAAAAAGATTAGAGGGCAAAGGTTACACTTATGAAACCAGCCAAGCGGTTTATTTTAATGTTAAAAAATTTCCCACCTACACTAAACTGTCCGGACAAAAATTAGAAGAAAAAGAAGTGGGCTCGCGCAGTGAAGTGGTGGTTGATAAACAAAAAAAACATCCGGCGGATTTTGCCCTGTGGTTTAAATTAACTGGCCGGTTTAAAAATCATGTTTTGCATTGGCCCTCGCCCTGGGGCGAAGGCTTCCCTGGTTGGCACATAGAATGCAGCGCTATGGCGATGAATACCTTGGGCGATACAATTGATATCCACTGCGGCGGAGTTGATCATATTGCCGTGCACCACACTAATGAAATTGCCCAAGCCGAAGCCGCTACCGGCAAACAATTTGCGCGCTATTGGCTGCATGGCGCCTTTTTAACTATTGACGAGGGGCGGATGGGAAAATCCGAAGGTAATTTTATAACTTTAGAAACCTTAAAGCAGAAAAAAATTAACCCGCTAGCTTTCCGCTTTTTAATTTTAATTTCTCATTATCGCTCGCCACTTAACTTCTCCTGGGAATCGTTAACTGCTGCCCAAGAAGGCTTAAATAACTTGTATGATAAATTCACTGGCTTGCATAAACGCTTGTTGTCGCTGTCGATGATGAAATTTAAATCTTCAGAAAATGAGGAAAAATTCAAGGCAGACTTTACCAAGGCAATTAATGATGATTTAAACACTGCCCAAGCCTTGGCTATAGTTTGGGAAGTTCTAAAATGCGCCCTGGACGACACTTGCAAACGGGAATTATTATTAGAATTTGATCAAGTATTAGGTTTGGGTCTGGAGGAAATTAAACCTGTCAACATTCCTACCAAAGTTACCAAATTAGTTAAAGAACGAGAACAAGCGCGGCAAAATAAAGATTGGGCTAAATCTGATGAATTGCGGGACGAAATAGAAAAACTAGGATTTAAAATAGAAGATTCGGACACT
>CAZGYI010000051.1:0-5969 GCA_964530635.1 uncultured Gammaproteobacteria bacterium
TCATCGAAATGTACTATCAATTAAGGAAATTTTAGGTTAATTCAAGTAATCTATGGTATGTTATTTCAAAAAATAAAAAGCCGACTTATGATTATTCGCAAGTCGGCAAATTATGGCGACGGAGATGGAAGTTCTGGTTTGGTTCCGCCTATTGGTCCGCAGATAAGTGACAACAAAATCATTATTATGCAGATTATCGTCATCACTAATAAAAATTGATTAAATGAGGACCGGGCAAACCAATTTATTATTTTTTCATTTCTTTTTCCTCTTTTTTCCTTTTTTGTTAATACTTTTTTAAATTCAGCCAATTTTATTATGGCTGAGCTTAAAAAAATAGGAGAGGTGAATCATTAATCCTCTCCCAGTAATTTTGTCGTGTTTCTGGGCCACCATCCACCTTCTTTTATCAGGTTTGATAGGCGACCCCCGACTTTATCAGTCTTTAATAAAATGGCATATTATCCTCTTTTTTTTATCGATCTGTCCGATTTATGATTTCCACCAATTCATCGTGAGGAATGGTGGAAGATTTTGAATCGGTGTAGATATACACCGCGTCATTTTCATTTGGGACATTAGGGGGTTGTGGTACAGTTTTTCTATTCGTTTGTATCTTCTTACCCGTCCAAATAATGCGAGCAGTTCTACCATGCCACAAATCCATTGACACGGAAGCTGTGGCGCCATCAGCAGTACTTACTGCCCAAACTACTTGGACGTGGTAATCTTTGTACCGCTGCCGTCGATATGTTTCAATCGACTGAATTTCCTTCTGATCCTGGATTATCATCCCTGGATCTAATTGATATTGAGCTACTAAACCGCCATCAGCAGTGAATAGTCTGATAATAACCGGTTTGTTGTCTCTATTTTCTAGCACATATGTCGCTAGAATCGTGGGCGCGAATATCCATTCACTGCAGCCAACTAATAACAGCATTATCAACAAAAGTAGTTTTGTCTTCATTTTCTTTTCTCCTTAAAATATTTTTTTCTTTCTTATTAATCTGGAGGAAGTGTCTGGATTTATATTCGCCGACGGCGGATGTATCCAAGACCAAGCGATGTCTCAAGTAGCGCCCAGTCGAGACCAGGGCTACTACAGTAAGTCGCCAACTCTCTCCTCCAAGTTAATAAGAAAGAAATTTTGTTAAAGTACTCTTCCGTTTAGCCCAGCGATCTTCGTTAAGCTGAATGGAAGGTGATCACTCATTTTTTATTTGTTTTCAAAAAGGTGTTTATCTCGATATCAGATTTCGCCTGCTTTCCGTACTGCTTGTTCGACTGCAATCGGTTGTGCTTGTTTATAATTTCTGATATCAGGATAAACACCTGGTGATTTGCCCCAAGCACTTGGGCTTTTGCTATTTTTTAATTTAACAGGTTAGTATATACCGGCCTGTTATTTTTGTCAAGGGGGGTGGTATAGAACAATAGCTTGATAAGTCCTTTTATTTTAGCCAATATTAAATAGTCAGCTACTAATTTTAGCCCAAATTCCTAACAGTTTAGTTGATTGTTCCACTAATTTAAATTAGTCTTAAATTAGCATCTATGGCAGATACTTTTACTGCTCTTAAGAAAAATTTAGGGCTAGGGCTTAAACTTAAAGAGTCGTTGGCGCTTCATACTAATTTTAAAATTGGCGGGTCAGCCAAGTATTTTTTTAAGGCTAAGACCAGCGAGGAGTTGGTTAAAGCGGCCCAAGTGGCTCATGAATTATCAGTGCCTATGATAGTGTTAGGTGGCGGGACTAATGTGTTGGTTTCCGATAAAGGTTTTTCTGGTTTGGTGATTATTGCTAAAAATCAAAACTTATCTATTGAAGGTAATAGAGTTACAGTTGAGGCCGGGGTTAATCTTGGTTTTTTAGTTAACAAGACTGTCGAAGCTCGATTAACTGGCTTGGAGCCATTAGTAGCAATTCCCGGTACAGTTGGCGGAGCAGTTTATGGCAATGCTGGCTTGCCGCAAATCCCCAGCGGGTTTATTGGTGATTGGGTTAAGGAAGTCACGGTGTTGGGACATGATAAAATTGTTAAATTAACACAAACGCAATGTAAATTTGCTTATCGCACTTCAGTATTCAAACAAACTAAAGATATTATTTTAAGTGTTATTTTAGAATTAAAGCCGGGTGATAAACAACAAAGCCAGCAGTTGATTAAAAAATATATTTCCCAAAGAAGAGGTCAGCCATATCATTTACCATCAACTGGTTGTATTTTTACTAATCTGGAAGTAAAAACAAAAAAGCAAGCAGCGGAAATAAAACAAAAAATAGCCGATGTGCCCAAGCTAGATGAATTTTTAGCTAAAGAACAAATTCCCGCTGGCTGGTTAATAGAACAAGCGGGGTTAAAAGGTAAAACCATCGGCGGCGCACAGGTTTCAACTGACCATGCTAATTATATTATTAATATCGGCGACGCCAAAGCCGAGCAGGTGGTTATGTTGATTTCTTTTATTAAACAACAAGTCAGGGATAAATTTGGCATACAGTTAAAAGAAGAGGTACAGTACGTTGGGTTTTAAGAAAAATTAAAAGAGATACCCAAGGGGTATCTCTAGAATAATAGATAGTTGGCAGTCTATCCTTTATTTTTTGGAGGAGAATTACTTAGAATCCTTATAAAATAAACGATTAATTGATTTTCCACGGTGAGCAGCCAAGATTGACTGGGCAAATATATTAGCCACCGAAACAACCTCAATGTTGTCTGGGCAACCAGGCGGTAGATTTAGCGTGCCAGTTACCCAAAGTTTGGTAAGTAGTTTACATTCGCGTAGACGACCGACAGCCTTTCCTGAAAGTAGAGGATGAGTGCAGGCGCCATAAATTTTATTTGCCCCTTGCTTATCGAGATATTTTATTCCCTCTACAAAAGTACCACCCGTATCAATTAAATCGTCAACTATTATAATATTTCTTTTATTAATATTACCAACATGGCCACGAATAATCACTTCATTGTGTTTAGTGCGTTCTTTGATTACAAAAGCTACTTCTGCTTTGAGCCTGCGGGCATAATATAAAGCGCGTGCCACATCACCAGCATCAGTTGCAACCACGGTCAGTTTGGGAATCCTTTGTTTTTTTATCAAGGGAATGAATTCTTTTGAAGCATATAAGGTATCAAAAGGGATATCAAAAAAACCTGCTAATTGGTCGAAGTGAGGATCCATAACAATAACCCTTGATACGCCAGCGTTTTGAATTTCATTGGCATTCTTTTTAGCAGTAATGGGAGTACGTGGTTTATCCTTTCTATCTTGTCTGGCTCCTCCAAAATAAGGGATGACAACAGTTATCCGTCTAACGCCAGCACGTCTGGCGGCATCGATTAAGATAAGCAGTTCTTCTTTGTTATCAGCTGGTGGGTTGGTTGAAGCTATAATATAAATATCGGAGTCGCGAATACTTTTTTTATAATGACACCAAATTTCGCCATCAGAAAAGGTTTTTATTTCTATTGGTTCAAGTGATATACGAAGTTTTTTTGCTACCAGCGCAGCAAATTCTTGGTTTTGTCGAGTACTAACAACAACTAGACGAAACATAATATTATCTCCTTTATAATTTTACAATTATTAATTTCAAAATTCAATTTTTGTTTAGTTAATTACCTTACCACTAATCCAGAGTAGGGGTCAAGTACGGCTTGTCAAGCGGGAAACCTGTTTACAAGATGTTGGTTATTACTTAAAATTAAAATTACCTTAAGTTTTCCACAGATGGATATTATCGTCAGTACTAAAAATTTTAAACTTACTCCTTCGCTAGTTAATTATGCCGAAGAAAAAATCGGTAGAATAGAGCGATTATGGAGTGGAATAATTCGTGCGAATATTGAGCTGTCAGTTGGCCGAGTTAAATCCGCTGGCAGCATCTCTCAGGTTAGAGTATGGCTGGAAGTTCCGGGTCCAGATTTAGAAGCTGAGGCCGAGTCAGCTGAGATGTATGGAGCTATAGATTTGGTTGCTGACAAACTAGAACAGCAGATAAGAAAGGTTAAGGGTAAATTTTTAAGTAAAAGAAAAACGGCTTTATGAGAACACAAAAAAAATTTTGGAAATTAGGACGAGTTGATTTAACTACGGAATTTTTTGATATTAATAAAGCGGGCCAACTAGTGATTAAAGAGGGTAATTATCAGTATAATCTTCACGATTTAATTAAAAAGTTTGGCTCGCCTTTGGAAATTGCTTTCCCTTTTATTATTGAGCACCGTTTTCGTAAAATAGTGGAAATTTTTAATCGCTGGATTAAATCTTATCGTTATCGCGGTAAATTTTTTTATCATTATCCTATGAAAGCCAGCCAGAATAAGGAATTTGTTCTGCCGATTATTTCCGAAGGAGGAAATTTAGAAGTTACTTCGGCTAATGAACTGTGGTTGGTGAAACGCTTATGGGAGCAAGGGCAATTTAATACCCGTATTCGGGTAATTTGTAATGGATCAAAAACCAATCATTATTTGTCGTTGATCAGTGAATTACGTGATAAAGGTTTGCAAATAACTCCGATTATTGAAGATAGAACAGAATTGATTTCATTGAATGGTTTTCGCGGCGAGGTAGGAATCAGATTGGATCCCGATGTTAAAATTCATGCACATTGGGATAAAAAAATAGGGCGTTTTGGTATGTCGGCCAAAGAGATACTCTCTTTAGGACGAATTCGTAATTTAAAGTTATTACATTATCACATGTCTAAACAAATTGAGTATCAAGAGGATATTATTGCGCCAATCCGAAAGGCCCTGGAGGTTTATATTAAGTTATATCAGCATAATCGTAATTTAGATATGATTGACATTGGAGGTGGTTTTCCAGTACCTTTTGAAGGCAAGCCATTGTTTGATATTGAAAGTATAATTAAACGGATCATCCGTTTTATACAGCGAGTAACTGATCGAGCTGGTGTACCTAATCCGGATATACTTTGTGAATGGGGTAGTTATATTGTGGCGCCAGCGCAACTTACTATTTATCGAATTTTAAATGAGAAATTAATTACCAATGCAGTGGCTAAAAAATGGTATATTATTGACGGTAGTTTTATGAATGATTTAAAAGATACATGGGCGATTCATCAAAAGTGGCATGTGGTGCCGATAAACAATCTTCAATCAAAAAAATTAACTCGAGTTTGGTTTGCTGGACTTTCTTGTGATTCAGATGATAAATATACCGCCGGCGGTAATTACATTTTAATGCCTAGACTAGAAGATTTGGGAAATGGCGATCAGCAATATGTAGCTTTTTTATCAACTGGCGCTTATCAAGACGCTTTATCTTCGCATCATTGTTTGTTATCTTCACCTGCTAAGATAATAGCACAGAATGGAGTTTTAATTGTGGCACGCAAGAGAGAGAATCCAGAAGATGTGGGTAAGCGATTTGGTTGGTGATAACAATTCAAAATTTAAAAACAAAAAATCAAAATTATTTTATTATTTTTAAATTTTAATTTGGCATTTTCCATTTTGATTTTTTATTTTATATTTATGAAATCAAAGTATCAAAAGGGGTCATTTAATTTTATGGAGTAGAGCTTGTTATTTAAGCGCGGGACTGGGTAGCGATTTTACTAGTGCCTTATGAAGCTACTGCCGCTTATAGCGCTGGTGCGGCCAAAAGGCATACGACAATTATAAATATTTCATGGTATATGGAATTGTGGAATCTAGAGATTAATTGCGATTTTTACAGTTAGGATTTTTTATTTTATCAGAGTTAGGGCCGGATATGTCAGGACCAGAGGTAACAAACAATTAATCGAGTAAAGAAAGCGGTATTGGGAATTTAAAAGTGGTAAATAGCTACTGATGTTAAATAGAGAGCATTCTCTTACTCCTGGAGCGGTGGTGGGAATGCAGAGTAAATACAAAAAATTATCAGTACTGCAAATTGACCGCCTTCGCGACACGCCCCAATGCTTGGCATTGGGGACTCAGAGCGCA
>CAZGYI010000052.1:0-5774 GCA_964530635.1 uncultured Gammaproteobacteria bacterium
TTGCCGGATACTTCACCTCAAACCCATACTGCTCGTTGCGGTAAGTTTGCCAGGTGGAATTATTCAACGTATTTAGTGACTGTTGATTTTGCTTCTGTAGATTTATTTGTTTTTGTAAAATCACACTGCAACCGGCGGCAATAAGTAAAACAAACAACACTGCCACAATAGCAACGATTGATGAATTGAGATAATGATTTTTTATATGCATATAGTTAAAAATGCTTTCTAAAATTAATATGAGTATAGCCTAAGTTTTTAAACAAAAATATTAATTACTTTTCAGCGGCCCGTTGTTCTGTTACTTTCTGCCACACCTGCTCTTTGATTTCTTTACCGACTTTAGGATTATCGCGCAAAAACTGTTTGGCTTGCTCTCGTCCCACCCCCAGCTTAGTTTCGCCAAAAGACAAAGTATTGCCACTTTTCTTTAAAAGATCATATTGCAAACCAGTATCAATTAAATCACCGGCCAGTGATATGCCTTCGTTATACATAATATCAAATTCCGCTACTTGAAACGGCGGAGCCACCTTGTTTTTTACCACTTTAGCTCGCACCCGGCTGCCTAATATTTTATCACCCTGTTTAATCTGGCCAATGCGCCTTACTTCTACTCGCACTGAAGAATAAAATTTCAAAGCCATGCCGCCGGTAGTGGTTTCGGGATTGCCAAAAAACACTCCTATTTTCATTCTAGTTTGGTTTAAGAAAATCACCACAGTTTTGGATTTGGAAATAATAGCTGTTAATTTACGCAACGCTTGGCTCATTAATCTGGCTTGCAAACCCATATGTTGATCGCCCATATCACCTTCAATTTCTGCTTTGGGGGTTAAGGCTGCCACTGAATCAACTACCACCACATCTACAGCATTAGAGCGCACCAAAGTTTCCACGATCTCCAAAGCTTGCTCGCCAGTATCTGGTTGGGAAATTAATAGATCATCTATTTTTACACCAATTTTTTTAGCATAAACTGGATCTAAAGCATGTTCAGCATCCACAAAAGCAGCCAAACCACCGAGTTTCTGCAGTTCAGCAATGATATGCAAGGTTAAAGTGGTTTTACCAGATGCTTCAGCGCCAAATATTTCCACTACCCGACCGCGCGGCACTCCACCCACACCCAAGGCAATATCTAAACTTAAACAACCCGAGGGAACGGCATCTACGGCTAAGGCGTGAGCTTCACCTAATTTCATAATCGCCCCCTCGCCAAAACGTTCTTTAATTTGCTCAATGGCTAAATCAGCCGCCTTAGAACGTTCAGTTTTTTCCTCATTTTTAGTTGTCGCCATATATAAAAAATTAATTATCAGAGTATCTAAATCATATCAAGGATTGGTTTCGGGGGGAAGAGTCTGGACTAACACCTGGCGGGTAATCACCACGGCTTTACTATAAGTTGAAGCAGCCGAAACAGTAATAGTATTTAGCCCAGGTTGTAATAAAACTTCTTGGGAAAAGACCCCTTCGTCGTTTACCAGAACTCGTTTACCGTTTAAAATAATTTGTATTCCTGGAGTAGTGCGTCCTTTAACTTGAATTTCTAACTCATCAATTATCAAATCGGTTGGCGGATTGATTAGTTCTACTGGCGGCGGTAAAAACAAACTCCGCGCTTCCCATCCTAAATAAATTACCAAAACTAAAAACAAACCAACTAATAATAACCAGTTTAAATAAAAGCGGGAATGGCCTAGTATTGGGAGAACCGAGATTGGTTTAGTTTTAATTAAATAAGTTTGTAATTCATCATACTCTTTAAGTAACTGCCCTACTGGCAAAGCTAGATAAGCGGCATATTCGCGTAAAAAATGACGACCATAACTACCTGGCGGTAAAACTTTTAAATTCTCTTCTTCTAAAGCCCGCAAATACCCCTCCAAAATTTTAGTTTGAAAACTAATCTGTTTAAAAGTAAAGCCCTGGCGTTCCCGCGCCCGACGCAAGGTTTCGCCAAAAGTCATTTGGTTTTCAATTTCTTTAGTACTAAAACGAGCCATAATTTTAACTTTAAGTTCATTTTTAGGTTATCGTAAACTGAAAAATTTTAGAATACTTCTTTTTTAAAAAATAATTATTCTTAATTCAACCTCTTACTTCAATAACCTTTCTCTTGATTATCTGGTTCAATTATCTCTGGCTCTTCTTCGACTAAACCCTCAGCTGTCTGCTCACTACTTAAGTCTTCAGTAAGCTGCGATTCAAAAGTTTCTTGATCAATCAACACCTCGCGCGGCTTAGCTCCTTCACCCGGACCAATTATTCCTTGTTCTTCTAATAAATCTAAAAGTCTAGCAGCTCGCGCATAACCTACACGCAAACGGCGCTGCAAAAGAGAGGCCGAAGCCTTGCCAGCGCGCACCACAATAGCTTTAGCTTCAGTTAATAACTCATCATCTTCTGACGATAAACCATTTATCGCTATAGTGGATCTGGCTATAATCTGCGGATTAAATTTAGGTTTCTCTTTGTTGCCAATATAACTCATTAAGCGCTCAATTTCTTCATCGCTAACCAAAGCGCACTGTAATCTCTTAGGCTTAGTAAGTTGAGGTGATAAATACAAACAATCACCACGACCTAATAATTTTTCCGCGCCTGAAATATCTAAAATTGTCCGAGAATCAACTGAAGAAGCTACTGCAAAAGCAATTCGATTAGTAATATTAGCTTTAATTAAACCAGTAATAACATCTACTGATGGTCGTTGGGTAGCTACAATTAAATGAATACCAACCGCGCGCGCCATTTGGGCCAAGCGAATAACCGCTGTTTCTACATCATGCGCTGCCACTGCCATTAAATCAGCTAGCTCATCAATTACCACAATAATATAAGGCATTTGTCCGCCATTTTGATTAAAAGCCTGAATATTGCGCTTACCCTCGGCAGCCAAAGTTTGATAACGCCTATCCATTTCTGTCACTACCCATTTAAGCGCAGTTATAATTTTATCAATTTCCGTAATCACCGGGGTTAACAAATGAGGAATTTGATTATAAGCAACCAACTCCACCCGTTTAGGATCAACGATAATAAATTTCAAATCATCAGGTGAATTGGTATAAAGTAAAGAAATTAACATACTATTAATACAAACCGACTTACCTGAACCAGTAGCGCCAGCGATTAACAAATGCGGCATGGATTCTAAATCAGCCACCCAAGCTCTGCCAGTAACATCTTTACCTAAAGCCACAGTTAAATTAGATTTGCGTTTTTTAAATTGTTCACTGATTAAAATCTCTTTTAATCCTACGGTAGCTACTGCTTGATTAGGTACTTCAATGCCAACCAAAGCTTTGCCAGGAATTGGCGCTTCAATGCGAATAGGATGAGCTGCCAAAGCTAAAGCCAGATCATTAGCTAGAGCAGTAATTTGCACTAATTTTACTCCTTCGGCTGGTTTTAAAGTGTATTGAGTTACTGTTGGTCCAACTGATACCTCCCCCATTTCTACTTCAATACCAAAATTAGCCAAAGCTTTTTGAATTTTTTCTTTCTGTAATTCTATGTCTCCGCTGGTTGGCTTGCCTGAAATAGTTTTTAACAATTCTAAAGGAATGTCAATTTTTTGATGACTCGGTTTAATTTCAATTAATGGTTCCTGGACTGGAATAGTAGTCTTGGCAACTCGTGGTTTAAAAGTTGGTAGCAATTTAGTTAACTGCTTAACTGACATACGGGGTTTTAAATCTTCATTTTCTTCGACCAAATCTACATCCATCTCTTTATCAAGAGTATCGATAGTAGGTTGACTGGTTTTAGTAAATGGTCGTTTAATAATTTTTCCTACAAAAAATACTGGAC
Source organism: uncultured Gammaproteobacteria bacterium (assembly GCA_964530635.1). Taxonomy (GTDB): domain Bacteria; phylum Patescibacteriota; class Patescibacteriia; order Veblenbacterales; family UBA10138; genus CAZGYI01. The sequence continues at coordinate 3,820 of CAZGYI010000052.1, forward strand.
TTAAAAGTTTTTTAATAGTAGTTTCAAATAATACTAAGATTCCGCTAATAATTAAAGCTACTAATAATATAACGCTAGCCCACAAACCTAAAATATGATAAAGCGGAAGCAAAGCAATAAAACCCAACGCACCGCCGCCTGCGCCTTGCCCAATATCCCGCCAACTAATATTCAAATCTACACTAGTTTGCAGTAAACCAGTAATACCTAAGACTATCATAATTAAACCAATCCAATGATGTGCTCTAATTTTAAATGATGGTTGCAGCATGGCTAAAGCAAAAGCTATTAAAATAAAAGGCAACAACCAATCAGTCCTGCCAGCTAAAATCTGCAAACCACGATTCAGCCGATGGCCAGCTGGACCGGCTAAATTAGCCAATGATAATAATAAAATAAAGCTAAAAGCAAATAAAAAAAACACAAATAAATCATGCTTAGTGTCCTTACTTAAGCCATGATGCCTGGTTCGTTCATCATTTATTTTAATTCTAATTTTTTTGTCCTTTTTACCAAACAAACTTGCCATAAAACAAGTTAATTATAGCAAAAAAAACAATATTTAGCTAGTTGCCTGAACGATGTATCTGTTTAACAATCGGCGCCACATCAACAACTTGTTCATGATAGCGACTATAAAAGTAAAAACCAACTAGGGCTAAAAGCAAAGCCAAAGAAGCAAATAAAATATAAGAAAAACTAATACCATACCACATTGCCAACCAGCCCACTACCAAGGGAGCTAATACCGTGGCTAATTTTTCAGCAAATTTGGTAATGGCTGCTGCCTCACCTTCTAAATGATCCGGCGATAGAGAAAAAATAACTGGACGGATAGTTAAATTAAGTATAGCTAAAGCTGAAGAAATAAAAAAACTAACAATAAAAAAAACTACTTGCGTGTGAATTACAAAAAAAGTAAACATTAAGATACTAATCAAACTAAAGAATATCAAAATAATATATTTCTTTGCCCAGCGTCCAAGTAAGGTAGCATAATATACTGACAAAAAAATTGGTATCCCAAAAAAGATAGATACCAAGCCAATCTGTATCAAACTTAAATTCTGTTCAATGCCAAACAAAGGTAAAAAAACCATAAAACCAAATTGGATAAATAACAATGAAAACACCGCTAATATTTGTAAATAAAAAAAGGCGCTGTAATGAGGTAAAGCTTTAATAGCACATTTAAAAAATGTACTGCTAAATAAATCCTTAAAAATTGTTGCTACCGGCGCCACTTGAGTAGAAGCAGAAGGCAAACGTCTTTCAATTAATAAAGTCAATAAAATAAATAAAACTACTACTAGAAATCCATAATACAGAGGCCACCAAGTCACAATCGCCAAAACAGCTAGTGTTCCCACGATATATCCCAAAGCATCTAAAGAAATATAAAAAGAGTAATTAAAAGATTTGTCACCCTGATAATGATTATCAACATAAGCTTGGCTGGTTTCATACATAATAATAGAACTAACACCATTAATAAGGACTGCCATCACTAACAATAATACGGAATTTAAATAACCAGCAGAAAAATATAGACTAGCCACTACTAAATACATCACCAGCGAGGTACGAATAATAGTTTTATGATCAAATTTATCAATCACCTGGCCCAAGGGTAAAGTAATCAACAGACCAGATAAACTAAACAGAGAAACAATTACACCGGTGATAAAAAAATTATTAGTTATTTTTTCAATATAAATAGTCCACCAAGGATCAATAAAACCAAAACCAAATTCAAAAAAGAACATTACCACTGCCATAATTTTAATCGACCGCGGCACTTTACCAATTAGTTCTCTAAAACTATAAGACCTAGTAACTATTTGGTTCATAGTAAAATTATAGCATAATTTTTTCACAAATTCATTTATCAACCAATAGGATATAATAAAAAAGATTTCCCCGCAGCTTGCTGCGGGGTCTATAGGGACGGAGTC
>CAZGYI010000053.1:0-5715 GCA_964530635.1 uncultured Gammaproteobacteria bacterium
CGGTATTTGTTTTAATTGGTACATATCCTTCATAGTAATGGATGTGCGCCAATTGACTAGGAATACCCAAGAAGAAGAAAATCAAAACTAAAAATCTCATCACCTAAATTTGCTCAAAGCCAAAATAGTTAGAGTAGAATAGATTTTAATGATTGATAGTTTCATTAGGATGGGCTTTGCGCCAACCATCAGTTAATTTAATTATTTTTTCTGCCACCTGATAAGAATTGGGTACGTTGCGAAAAATAGTATTCTGTTCCATGCCAGCAGTCTGTATCACAATATTGCCATAATGAAACATGGTGGGAAAAATTCCTTTTACCTCGGTAGTGGCGTCCTCGACTCTTGATAATCTAAGCTCGCTGCGAAAACGATTAAACAAACCCTTTTGCTCAATGGAAATTATCCGTTCATTAGTAACCAGCCAAACATCCAAATAATAATCAACCCAAGCAGTCCAAAAAAATACCCAAACCCCCAGATAATAAATACTAGCAGCCAGTTTTACTAATATTTCAGTTAACTCGCCATTAAATAAAATTTCCCAGCGCTCGGGCAAATAATTTATAAACACCCAAGCCAATATCGCCGGCACCACCAATAATAATAAATATTTAATCAACTCCAAAAAAAAGGTAAACCAATGGCGACGTAAATAAAATATCACGTGCTCGCCTGGTAATGGTGATGATAATACTTTACCCAGCCACATACCCGGTATATCAACTTCGCTCGCCAAAATTTAAGCGAGAGAAGTACATCCCCACACCCTGAATGCAAGTATAACGCTTATACCAAGATACCAAAGCACCTAAGGTGTGTGGGTAAATTAATAATAAGAGATTTAATCTAGAATTTAACATAAATGACGGGATTAAATATTTTGACGACAGCTTAAATAGTGAAGTTGTATTACGGGGATAAAATTAAAACGGATTAAGTGAATTATAAGCCTGACCAATAGTTAATTCCTGTTGCCAATTCATTTCCGACAAAACCGAATAAGAAATAAATAAAATAAAAGCCGTACCAGCGATTAACAAAAAAGTCATAAATACTGCTGTAGGAGAAAGAAAACCATACTTTAACAAATGGTAAAGGCTAGCTATGGCAAAAAACAAAATAACCACAATAACCAATAAATAAACAATTAAAAAAGTTGAATAGGGAATGGTAAAATTAAAATCAAATTCCATAAATTATATTAATTTAGTTTGTTCTTTGCCCGCTGACGAGATACCCAGATGTTTATAAGCAGCCTCGGTAGCTACCCGACCACGGGGAGTACGGGTTAAAAATCCCAACTGCATTAAAAATGGCTCATAAATTTCTTCAATCGTTCCCATTTCCTCTTGCAAACTGGCGGCAATGCTATTTACCCCTACTGGTCCGCCTTTGAATTTTTCAATAATCACTTTTAAGATCTGCCGATCTAGATCGTCTAAACCCAACGGGTCAACCATTAATTGATTAAGAGCTGATTCGGCAATTTCTTTATTAATTTTACCATCATGTATTACTTGAGCATAATCTCTAACCCGTTTTAACAAGCGATTAGCCACGCGAGGTGTGGCACGCGAACGTCGGGCAATAGCTAACTGTGCCACCCCTTCTATTGGCACTTTCAACAACCTAGCAGCTCTTTTAACTATTTGTTCCATCTCCTCTAAATTATAAAAATCTAAACGCCAAGTCGCACCAAAACGATTACGCAATGGTCCAGATATTAAATGATAACTAGTAGTAGCGCCAATTAAAGTAAAACGTGGCAAGTCTAACCTTAAAGTTCTAGCCGAAGGACCCTTGCCTATTATTAAATCCAAGGCGAAATCTTCCATAGCTGGATACAAAACTTCTTCAATCACCTTATTAAGACGATGGATTTCATCAATAAATAAAATATCGCCTGGTTGCAAATTGGTTAAAATCGCTGCCAAATCACCAGCTCGCTCAATAGCTGGGCCAGAAGTAATTTTTATATTTGCCCCCATTTCATGGGCAATAACATAAGCTAGGGTAGTTTTACCCAAACCCGGCGGGCCATAAAGCAATACGTGTTCTATTGGCTCTTGGCGTTTTTTGGCAGCAGTCAAAAAAATATGTAAATTGGTTTTTACTTGCTCTTGTCCCACATATTCAGCCAGGGTTTTGGGCCTTAAGGTCGTATCTAAAAATTTATCCTCCGCCTGTTCTTTTTGAGCTACAATCCTTTCGTTATTTTTAGTCATAAAACTACTTTCAGCATACCTACTCTTTTGACTCTTGACAAGAATAAAAACCTTTGCTATGATGATATGTTTCCTACCCAAAATCACTTTATTAATCACTTTATTTAAACTTTAAAAATTAAATAAAAAGCCCTATTTATTGGGCTTTATCAAGATACCTCCGGAGGAGGCGGCACGACAAGCATGGGAATCTTACAGTAGGCTTGTCCCGGCTTTTTAGCTAGGATGCGACCTATAAAGATTTTCTTGCCACCTCCTCCAGGGGTATCTGTATTCCTTGTTAACATTCATATCTTATAACTAAACTTGTTTAGATACAAGTCTAGTTATCCCTTATGGGGGCGGCACGACAAGCATGGAAATTTTCAGTAATGTCTAAACAAGCTCCCTCCGCTTGAATATGACTTACTTAAATCTCCTTGCCACTCCCGTAAGAGATAATTAAAAATAATCAATAAAGAACAAAAGGTAACAAAATGAGAAAAAAAGTTCTACATCTTCGCCGCCAAAACGATGGTACAATAATTAGTATCGCTCTTACAGACGGTACATTATTACAAGCGTCTACGGACCCAACAAGTCAACTACCCAAGCTCAATGTCACTTGCGTAGCTGACACCTCCTTTAAGATCCCTGATGGAGGATTCGATAAACTATTAAGCCTCGAATATACTTACAAGGATACTTACGCCATTATCGAACAAAATAATATTCTGCTTGTCTTCTATAAAGACGCGGATCAGAAAAAATTTTTCGGCAGATAGTTGAAAATCATGACCACATCGCAAGATATGGTTTTTTCACGTAACCAATTTAAATTCCTTGCAATTATTCTTCTCCTGTTAGATTAGTTTGCAATGTTCCTTTAGGCACGCCAATCAAGCAAATTTCTTGCCAAGGTACATAGTGACTTTTAAATACTTCTTCTTTTTTCTCACCATTAGGATAAATTACCGTATAAGTAAATTCGGTATCAGCGCCATTGTGGGCGCGTTCGGTGCACTTTTTCTCGCCCACGGGCAAATCTTCACTTTCCACCAATTTAGTCGGCGGCGGCGAAACAATGTTAAAGATGCGTGGTTTGGTTTGCTCTACCCGCCGACCGTCACTAGTACCCCAAAATTCAAAAATTAAATCATCACCTTTAATTCTAGTCTGAATTAAAATAATATTGCCTGTATCATTAACAAGCCTAAAATCGGGTTTAGGATCATAAATAGTAGCATCGGTCCCTGCTGGTTCATAATAAGATACCCGATAAGAATGATTACGACGCTCCAAAATCGGCAAACCCGAAGCTAAAGTGACTCGAAAAGTAGTAGTGCCAATCTGACACAAACCACCGCCGTATTCAGGAATAGTTTTGTTGCCTTTGATTACTAATTCTGGCAAATAACCAGTTTCCGCATTTATTTCGCCCAGAGTTTTAACCAAAGAAAATTCCTCGTCTGGCTTAATCAGTACACCGTTTAAAGTAGCTGCCCCTATTTTAATATTGTGCCGTCGATTTTTAGGACTGCCGGCAAAATTTGAGGTACCCACACCTAAAAGCTCTTTAATTCCCAAATCATTAACTTCACCAGTAGAAACAGAGGGTTCTGTAACTTTAATTGCCACGGAGATTTTTGATTCTAGCGAGGAAATTACTGCTTGTTCTACAGTTTTAAGTGTAGCTAGCTCATCCATTTTTTTTCCAGTTCGGCTGGGTTGAAATTGAACCACGCGTCCGTTTTGCAATTCAAATTTAGCATCCTGAGCCGAAACATTAATCTTGTTAGACACACTACTAAAAAATTCTGCAGCACGTTCTGGACTTAAACCAACTTGATAACTGTTATTTTGTGGTAGAATATTAATCCATTGATGCCAAACTGCCGGCTCTAACTGCCATGACAAATTATCACTAGTCAAAGTTAGGGTAAAATCTTTTAACCAGGTTCTGGCTTCGGGCAACAGGCGCAAAATTTGGCTTTCGGTTAAATCCGGGGTAATTAAAACGAAATCTAAACTAAGCGACTGACTGGAAAAATTATTAATTCTCTCAACCAGGACCTTAAAAAATTTCTCCTGATCCAAAACCGCCCCTTTTTTCTCAGTTACCACTTGCAAATCGCCTACGGCATCTAAAATTAATTTAGCTGCTTGAGGCGGTTTTTCTAATTCAGTAAAATTCTCTTTTAAAAAAGTAGCAACACGCTCACGTTCTATTGTCGCCTTAAATGGTATAGTTGTTCCAGTTAATCTAATTATCAAAGGCTGCCATAAATTACTTGCCCAACCACTACTTCTACCCATTTGCCAAGCGGCTTTAATGGTATTTTCAACATTTACTGAAATTAAACTATAAGTTAAATCAGGATCACCAGCAGCAGACAGCAAAACCGGCAAAGTTACTTTGCGGCCATCAGGCGATTCTAACTGCCAACCGGTTTGAGCAATGCTATACCACTTTTTCTTTACTAATTCCTCTGCTGCCGCGGGTGATAAAGCGCCGACTTTAAGCGAACCAATTTTAACTCCGGGCAAGATTCTGCCGGCATAAACCATGTTATAAAATAGCGGTAATAATACAAAAACCGCCAAAATAACAATCGTTACCCACCAATATTCTACCAGTATTCTTTTACCAGCCGTCTCTACCGGCGCTTTGTTTTTTTTAACTACCGGCATATTTTCTGCTGGCTAATATTTCTTTTAGTAGAGTTTTGGTTAATTGCTCCTGTGTTAGTGTGGCTGCCTGATGATTATCAAATCTTAACCACAGCCGCGCTCCCTCGTGGCTGCCTTCGGGTAATAACTCTAAATCCACTACCAATTCCTGGCCATCATCTGTTCTAATTATTGCCCCAGCTTCTTCTATCCTATCAACAGTCACTAATAAGCCAGCTAATTTAGCCATAGATAATTACTCCTCTTCTTAATAATCATCTTGCTCCTCCACTGCTACGGAAACCTCTTGATCACGCACTGCTTTGGGTAAGACCAAGGTTAAAACTCCATTTTTTAAAGTAGCTTCGGCCTCATCAGCTTTTACTTCTACTGGCAAAACAATCGAACGGGAAAAACCGCCCCAATAACACTCTTGATAAAAATAATCATCTGGACTAATTGCCTCTTCCTGCTGACGTTCGCCGCGAATGGTGACCAGGTCATTATTAATAGTAATATCTAAATCATCGGGTTTAACTCCGGCAATAGTAGATTTGATAACAATAGCCTGGTCGGTCTGATAAACGTCCACTGATAATTGCCCTTCGTAACCGGTTTCCAGCCATTCTTCTTGCATTTCCTGATCAATAATTGGCACGGCCTTTTGTTTTTCCCTAGTTTTATTTTTAAATAAAGAAAATTTGGACATGAACAAAATAAAGTTTTAGACTAAGCTTATCTAATTATAGCAATATTTCCCCACTACACCAAACTGGAATAGAGCGCACAATTCTCATTAGAAATGCGACAAGTGATACACTTTAGGCAATATCTAAGC
>CAZGYI010000054.1:0-5621 GCA_964530635.1 uncultured Gammaproteobacteria bacterium
AGCTTAATGCTTATACCCTTATTTTACACCAAAAACAGAGTTTTGTAACCATCTCGATATGTCTTAATACCTTATAAAGGGAGTATTGAGAATTTCATTCAGGATTTGTTTGGTTCATTGAGAAGTACTGGTACATATATTGGCGCTCGTAAGCTTAAGGAATTTTTGATAAAATAGGTTCTAACGTGGTTGTATAAAGATACCAACTAAAAATTGATTAATTACCCTGATCGTAATTTTCTAAATAATTTGTAAGTTGGGTATTTACTTTTATCAATGTGGCCCGTTTACTACGGGATAGGTTGAGCCACTCGACACCCCCGATTTTTATCGGAGCTCTTTTTAATTAGTGGCATGGTGGGTCCAGAGGGAATCGAACCCTCGACGCCCGGCTTAAAAGGCCGGCGCTCTACCGCTGAGCTATGGACCCATTATGCCACTAATTATCTCGCATCGGCGATTAATTTTTTTATAATACTATGACTTTTCAAACTCTTTAAATAATATTCAAATTTAATTGCTTCTGATTTTGTTTTAAATTCTTTGCTATAAACCGACCTAAGCGGTAAACGATATTTGGTGGCTTTTGATCGGTTGGCAAAATGAGGCTCTAATCTGGCCGTTAAGACGCTCTAATCTGGCCGTTAAATTAGTAATACTACCAATATAGTATTTATTATCCTTGTCACTTTATAAAATATATACTCGGAAAACATACTTAGTAGCCAACGACGCTCCTGATTAATCGGGACGCTTTGTCTCTAAAGCTTGTGACCTATAACTCTATAGTATCATATGCAATAGTATGCTTTTTATATTATAATGTCAATGTCTTTATAAGAGAGAAGTTATATGCGTAATTATTCAAGCAAATCGAATAAACAAATGACGCGGTATCGCACGCCGTCAACTTTTAAAGTTCGGCAGGCGGAATATGCCAAAAAACTAAAAGCTACACCTTTTCACGATCCCGGACGCGGTCGCAAAACTAGCATAGGTAAAGCTTAAAATACCGCCGGTTTATTTTTAGCCCCGGTACACCAAATAAACAATATAAATAATAAAGTATTATAAACCCCACACCTTGCCAGCGTCCCGGTGTGTTTTTTGCCAATGAACATTACCATAAACAAGAATATGGTAGCGACCATAGTTACTAAGACATCAGTATTTAGCGCTACCGAGAACGGTAGTGGTCTGATGCTGGCGCTTAAACCCAAAATCCAGAAAATATTAAAAATGTTAGAACCAACCACATTGCCTACAGCAATATCAGAGTTATGTTTATAAGTAGCTACTGCTGAAGTTGCCAGTTCTGGTAAACCAGTACCGATAGCTACAACAGTTAAACCAATAAATGCCTCGCTAATATTAAAAGCTTGAGCTATAGCCACGGCGCCGTCTACCACCCATTTACCTTTTAAAGTCAGGCCAACTAATCCGCCAACAATTATTCCCAAGGAGGCAGGCAGGGAATAAATTTTTATTTTAGCATTATTTGAGCCGGAAACTTATTGGTTTTAAAAGCGTAATATAAAAAGGTTGAGAAAAAAGCTAGCAGGATAAGTCCATCAATCCTAGTTAAACCCGACCAGCTATCATCTTCAATTAAAATATCATTAGCCATTAAAGCCACCACTACCACCGCAGCAAAGCTAGGGGAATTTCTTTCCAAACCGTGCCGCGTTTGACAGCTAAGGGGAAAATAGCAGCAGCTACTCTTAAAATGAACAAGATATTAACAATATTGCTTTTTAAAATATTACCAATGGCAATATCCGAGTTGCCTTTAATACTAGTTAAGATATTAATAATTAACTCTGGCGTGGAAGCGCCAAAAGCTACGATAGTTAAGCCAACAACTAGTGCGGGAATACCAAATTTTTAACTAAAGAAGAGGCGCCATCTATCAACTAATCCGCTCCTTTGATTAAGATGATAAAATCAATAATAAAAAAAGATAAGTATCATAAAAAGAGAATAATTTGATTTTAGTAATAATATTTTTTAAATTTTTTTTCTAATAAAGGATTTATTAAATAAGCCAATCACAATTTCTAAGATTAAAAGCGTTTTGCTATAATAAAAAAGAATGATATAGTTCAGTCATCGTCAAGTTATTAACAGAAATTAAAAGAGAGATAATTCCTTTACAGAAAAGGTTAAGTCGATTAGGCAAACTGATTAGTTTGATAACGTTGTTTATTTGCTTGTTTTTTGTGGAATTTTGTTGGGATTTAAGCCGAAATTTTTTGATTGATTGTTGATTATTTCTGTTTCCGGAACACTAATTTTATTAGTAGAATCAGTCAAGCATTTTTTATGCGCGTCAATGCTATAATTTAAAAAAGATTTCCCCGCAGCTTGCTGCGGGGTCTATAGGGACGGAGTCTAAGATGAGGTAAAGTATGCTAGACTAGGAGAGTGTCAGAACACATCAAGAAAAGCCACAACAAGAACCTGCTGCTTTATCACATTGTCTGTCCAGTCAAGTATCGTCGAAAGACCCTTACCAGTGAGGTATCGAGGACCCTTAAGCAGATTTGTCTCGACATAGCCGAGAGGTACGAGATACATTTCGCGGAGATTGGCGCTGATCAAGACCGCGTTCACTTTCTCACCCAAAGCGTGCCCATGATGCTACCTAAGGAGATGGCGCAAACGATCAAGAGTATTACCGCTAGGGAAATCTTTAAACAACATCCTGAGGTTAAACGTCTGTTGTGGGGTGGTGAATTCTGGACCAAGGATTATTACATCACCACCGTAGGAGTCAAAGGCAACGAAACCATCATTAAAGAATATGTTAAACAACAAGGTCTTAAATATGAACAATTGTATCGTGGACAACTCAAGTTGTTTGAAGGGTTGGCGTAATTACTATTACTATAACCATACCTCGCAGCTTGCTGCGAGGTAGTTGATTTTAAATAAAATTTTGACTTAAAACTAGTTTTAATTTTTAGTGGATTCTATATGAAAAAATTATTTCAACTTCAATCAATAGTTTTGTTAATCGGTACTATTTTTGCTTGGTATACCGTGTATACAGATTTTGTCCGTTTTTACGCGGTGGAAGGTACTATTTTTAAAGTTCAGGATAGTATTATTCCTAATCCGGTTGCTACTCCTTGTTTTTACGGCGCTTTTGCTTTTTTAATTGCTTTTATTTGGTCGCTTTATATTATTAAATTTATTGATGAAAAAAAGAAGTTGCATCAAACACGTTTAGTATGGTTGTTAATAGCCAGCACCTTGTTTGCTTGGGGAAATTTTAGTTATACTTTGTATAAATTTTGGTTAAGCAAAGGAGAGCCAACTATTGGCTGTTCGGGTGTTTTAACTACCAGCCCCTGGACTACTCCTTGCTTTATTGGCGCAGCTATATTTTTAATAGCTTTGATAGTAGGTTTGATAATTAAGCGGAATTTAAACAAAAATTTGCCCGCCAACTCATTTCCAGAGCAAAAGCCAGCTATTTAATAAAAATGCTATTGACCGCCTTCGCGACACGCCCCAATGCTTGGCATTGGGGACTCAGAGCGCAAATAGATATTCCCGCGTCTGGATCGCAAAACGACAGCGAGGTGGCGGGCATACCCATATGCTTGGCATATGGGTAGCCACCGAGCGGCCAGACGCGGCTTGACATAAATTTATTATTGGTATAAGCTATACCAATAATTTTGTTCTTTAATATCAACAAACAAAAATTAGCGAGGTAAATATGAATCAAAATAAAATTAAGATTGCTATTTTGGGTTTTGATTCCGATCCCTATTTTTTACATGAATTAAAAAATCATATATCTAAATTGGGTTGCGAACCAAAGGGAGAAAAATTAACCGAAGAATCAGACGAGATAGGTTGCTTATTAGCTAAAGGTTATCAAACCTTATTAGTTGAAGCTAATCGTATGTTTCCACTAAATTCAAACGATTTAAAATTTTTAGAAGAGGTTAGAAAAATTAACACTCAATTACCAATCGTTGTTATTTGCCCTCCGGAAATGAGTTATAATTGTAAACAAGATATTCTTGATCGTCTGGAGTTAAGAAAAGTAAAACGTAATGATGATTATAGAGAAGGTTGGGAATTCTCGGAGTTGGAGGATGTATTATTAGAAGCGTTGTTAGTATGATAAGAATTTTAATAAAATTTATAAATAAACCTGACAAAATGTCAGGTTTATTATTTAACTCTCCTTCGCAACAAGCTCCAATGTTTAGCATTGGGGAAGGATAGCGAGGTCAGCGAAGCTGACCCAAAGAAGGGGATAAATTCTAGGGATCGGGGATTTTTTCGTATCTTAAAACCGGTCCCTATGATGAGGCCGGTTTTTTGATTAATTGTCAGTCGAGCTCTGGGGTAGTTGAGTTGGTCCCGCTCCACAATTCTCGGATAGTTCAATGGTAAAATCCTGCACTACCGCACCCCATATAATCCCTCTGGGATAGTTTAATGCTAAAACCTTGCACTGTTTACAGTGATCCTGGTTCAAATCCAGGTCAGGAGGATTTATACGGGATTAAGGCGGATATTGTCCCGATTAAAATCGGGACCCCCTAGAGCCACGTTTTTAGAAACAGATATTTGTTGTCTGTTTTCTTAATTTTTTAGCAAAGAAGTGAGATTATTTAAATATAGAATCTTAAAATCAACTACCTCGCAGCAAGCTGCGAGGTATGGTTATAGTAATAGTAATCACGCCAACCCTTCAAACAACTTGAGTTGTCCACGATACAATTGTTCATATTTAAGACCTTGTTGTTTAACATATTCTTTAATTCTTGTTGTGGCTTTTCTTGATGTGTTCTGACACTCTCCTAGTCTAGCATACTTTACCTCATCTTAGACTCCGTCCCTATAGACCCCGCAGCAAGCTGCGGGGAAATCTTTTTATTATAAATGTAAAATCTGCTTATGTTAGATGAAAGAAATATAAAATTTGGTAACAATGAATAATCCACGATGATATTCAGCATCTAAATTAATAATTTAACTTATAATTCCCTGTGGCCTCTGCCACAGGGTTACCTTGAAGGGAAAGTTTGAAAACCGTAGGTTTTCAAGATACCCTTATAAGGGTATCTGACCAACGAGGTTAACAAGGGCTACCATTGTGCCTACCAAACGCACTTTCACATAGTATTTCCTGTTAAGTACCGCAAAGCTCTCTTAGACCAGCAGATTGCCATAGTTATTAAACAGGTAGCCTTAGGACTCCCAGAACGCTATGAGATAGAACTGGAGCGAATCGGGTGCGATATCAGCCATATTCATCTGCTGGTGAGTCTGCATCCTAAATACAGTCCTGATTCCTTCGCGAGAATCTTCAAGAGCCTTACTGCCAAAGAGCTCTTTAAACAATTTCCTCAATTAAAAAAAGACCTCTGGGGAGGGGAGTTCTGGAGCGATGGTTATTATGTTGCTACCGTTGGTGAGCGAGGCGACTGGTCAGTGGTTGAAAAGTATATCAGGGAACAGGGTATGACCCCACAAGATGCGCAGCTAAGTCTCTTGTGATGTCATACCCTGCGGTCTCTGCCGCAGGGTAATTGATTCTTTGATTTTCTCTTTCGTTGTTAAAATAGTGGAGAAAATCTCTAAATTTCTTTCTG
>CAZGYI010000055.1:0-5387 GCA_964530635.1 uncultured Gammaproteobacteria bacterium
AAGGATTGATAAAATTAACAGCGGTAACAGATTTATTAATCACTGCCGGTGTACTAGATGCGGTCCTTCTGACTGGAGCAAGAGGACGAATTAGGCCCTTTCTCAAATTCAAAACATGTTGTGACAAGTTATACATACTAGCTGAATGCTGTATCTTGGGCTGTTTGATTTGCTGCTCTGCGCGTAATAAACTATTGGGCAATAATTTCTCTTTTTCCACTACAACATCAAGCTGAACCTGTGGTTTGCGGCTTTTACTAACTTTTTTCTGTTTTTTAATAATATTTTTAGCCATAAATCACTAATTGTCTTTATTATAACATAGATTGATAGCAAGCAATTGTTTCATGGGCGGTTTTTTGCCAACGGTATCCGGCTATAGCTGATTCGACAGTACTTCGCCAATTGCGCTGATAATCTGTTTTTTCAATAATCAGTTTAAGTTTAGCTTCTAAATCATCTATGCTTAAAGATTCAAAATATAAAGCTGTATTTTTTAATATTTCCCGGTGGACCGCAATATCGCTGGCCACTACCGGTAAATTAAATGATAAAGCCTCTACTGCTCCCAAATTAAACCCCTCAGCTAAAGAGGGAGCAATATAAGCCAGACCATGCTGATAAAGAGAAGCTAAATCAGACTCTTGGGCTTCTCCCCAAAATATAATATTTTTATTTAACTTTTGTCTAATAGCTTGTTGTTCTAAACGTTTATAAAAAAAGTCCTGCCGACCAACCAAAACTAATTTTAACTGCGGATTAGTTTTTATCAACTTAGCAAAAACCGAAATTAACAACTCCAGATTTTTATGAGGATAAGCAGCGCCGACATTCAATAAATACTCTTGAGGAATCAGTTTGGGTAGTGTTTGTTTTTGATAATTTCTGCCATCAATAGTTGGGGCCTCCAATATAACTTGCAGCTTATTTTTAGCCCCGGGATAATAATTAATAATCTCTTCGGCAGTACTTTGGCTTACGGCAATTATTTTATTTGCCTGCTTTATCACCCGACTAATTACCTGGTAATATATTTTTACTTTTAATTTATATAACCAAATTGGTAAGGTGGTCGCTCGTTCATTTGGAAAATGATGCAAAATTAAATCATGAATAGTAACTAAATAAGGCCCGCTATAGATAATCGGAACATTCCAATGAGGAAAATGCATTAAATCAAACTTAAATTTTTTTAAGAGCCAAGGGAAATTGATTTGTTCCGCAAAAGAATAAGCGCCATAAGGGCTGTTGACTATTTGCCAATTTTTAAATTTAGCCAAAGCTCCAGCGTTTTGAGAAAATAAAATATATTGATTAGTTAAATCAATTTTTTTGACTTCCTCAAGTAGGCAAGCGATATAACGACCGATGCCGCGATGTTTAGTGCCGTATAACCTAGCATCAAAACTAATTAACATAATTTAACTTAAAGACAAAAATAAATTATTCATCTCCTGAGCTGTTTTATCCCAAGTAAAATTTTGAGCCCTACTCTTGCCAACTATACTATATTTTTTACATAATTCTTGATTATCTACTACTGCTAAAATACCTTCCACCCATTCCTCTACCACCCAAGGGTCTAATAACAACGCCGCTTCACCCACCACCTCTGGCAAAGAACTAGCGCTAGATACTAAACAAGGAACTCCCAAAGCCATTGCTTCTAGTGGCGGAAAACCAAAACCCTCATACAAGGAAGGATACAAAAAACACTTAGCCTGTCTGTATAAATTTTTTAATTGGTTATTCGGCACAAAGCCAACAAAATGAATTCGCTGCTTACCCCGCATTTTCCGCCAATAATCAAAAACTGGTTGCCATAGCCAACCGCGTGTGCCAACTATTACTAAATCATAAGCAAAATCAGGATCTTGATTAATAATCTGTTCGTAAGCCTTAAGCAGTAATAAATAGTTCTTTCTGGGTTCAATTGTGCCTACTGTTAATAAAAAATTTTCTGGTAAGCGATATTGTTGTAAAGTAACTTGAATATCAGTCAAATGAGTAGAAGTAAAAAAAACCTCATTGATACCTGATTGAATAACAGTAATTTTTTGTTGAACTTTAGGACACAATCTAAGTAAATCACTTTTTGTATGTTCAGAAACGGCAATAATTTGGTCAAAATCTCTAAGCTGTTTTTTTAACAAATTTTTCATACTGGCTAAATACCATAATCTTTTTTTTCTAGAAAAAAACTGCGGAAAATGAATAAAGGATAAATCATGTATAGTTAATACCTTTTTGACTTTAGAAGAAAGCTGATAAAAATGTAGATTGGGTAACCAAAAAACCTGTGGCCGTTTTCCCCAGCGGGCCATTATTTCGTCTAAATTACCCCATAAACCAAAACGTAATAGTAAATTTTGTAATTTATTAGGATAATGAGTGCAGATAAAATTTTTACTTTTAGTTATTGCTACTGGCAACTTACGATTTATCCGCCAAGCATTAGTATAATATAAAAGATCAACCGACGACTGGCGCTCATTAAGAGCTTTAATAATATTCCAAGTATAATCTGCTACGCCTGTCCAGTATTGGTCTTGTAAGCATCTGATATCAATAGCTAGTTTCATTTACTTTTTAACACTTTGTCAATAAATTCACTAATCTGCTGTTGAAAATTTCGGCTATCATATTGTTCTGCTTGTTTTCTAATAACTTCCGAATCGTAAACCCGATGGTCAAATCTAATTACTGCATCAGCTAACGATTCCCAGGTTTGTTCAGTAAAGAATTTACCACTTATTCCTTCTTTGATAATTTCCCGCGAACCACCAACGCTATAAGCAATCACTGGGCGGCCGCAAGCCATAGCCTCGACGGCAGTAATGCCAAAATCTTCTTCTTGAGGGAAAATTAAGGCGCGACAGTGGGCTAAATAATGCGCCTTTTCTGAATCACTGGCTGGGCCTAAAAATTCAATGTTGGCTTTAGCAATTCTTTTAAGCTCCTGTTGCTGTTCTCCTATACCAATAATTTTTAAAGGAATGCCTAATTTATTAAAAGCTTTAACAGTTAAATCCACTCTTTTATACGGCCGCAAACGAGAAACTACTAAATAGTAATCTTCTATCTTATCTGACAATTTAAACTGCTTAACTGGTACCGGCGGATAAATAACCTTAGCTTCCCGGCGATAATATTTTTTTATTCTAGCAGCCACGAATTGAGAATTGGCAATAAACTGATCAACCCGCTGGGCCGCTAATTGATCCCACAGCCGTAATTTAGTTAGCGCTATCGGCAATAATCGTTTAATTAATTTAGGTTGTTCTAATTCTTCAGTATACTGATGCGTATCGCTCCATAAATATCTGGTCGGTGTATGACAATAACAAATGTGTAAAGTATCAGGTTTTAAAATCAAACCCTTGATTAAGGCGGAACAAGAACTAAGAACCAAATCGTAATTTGATAAATCCAGTTTTTCTACGGCAGTCGGCATTAATCCTAAATACCACTTGAACAATTTAGGAGAACCGGGCATTTTTTGTAAAAAAGAAGTTCTAATATCCCAATCAGAAAAATATTCACCCACCGCCTGTTGATTAAAAACTAAAGTATAAATCGGCGCCTGTTTGAATAACCGATGAAATTCCGATAAAACTTTCTCGGCTCCGCCAAATTGAGTTAAATGATCATGAGCTAATGCAATTTTCATACAGCATCCTTTCTTTGTAAAACTACGTAGATTGTTTTTATTAAAATCAATAAATCTTGAAACAACGACCAATTTTCAATATAAAAACTATCCAATTTAGCTTCATCGGCAAAAGTTAAACTGGAGCGACCAGAAATTTGAGCCAAACCAGTAATGCCGGGTTTAATATTTAACAACTTTTTATGATCTTTAGTATATTTTAAAACCTCTTCCGGTTCATGTGGCCGTGGTCCGACCAAACTCATGCGGCCGGCTAAGACATCAAAAAATTGGGGCAACTCGTCTAGACTCCATTTTCTTAAAAATTTTCCCCAAGATGTTACCCGTGGATCGTTGGTTAATTTAAACAAAGGTCCATCGGCTCGCTCGTTGAGGGTCCATAAATCCGGCTTCATTTTATGAGCATCAGGAACCATTGTCCTAAATTTATGTAAAGTAAAATATTGCCCTCGCTCTCCTACCCTGATTAACTCAACAATAACGGGCGAACCGTCTTTTAATTTAATTATCAAAGCAACTAACAATAATACCGGCGCCAGTAATATAAGTAAAATTAAAGAACAGGCCAAATCAAATAATCTCTTGCTAATTCTACCCCAACCATCTAAGGGTGTTTTTCTAATCTCCACAATGGGTAATCCAGCTAAAGTGTGTATTACTACATTGTGAATCTGAGTATTAAATACATCTGCTACATATTTAAAACCTAAATGATGCTCATTGCAATATTCCCAAATTGCCAAGCGCTCATCTGGCGTCCGCTTGGTATCAGATACTAAAACCTCATCAAGTGACCCCAAATACTGACTAACTGACTCTGAAGTAAAACCAGGTAAGCTAGCCACTACCCGATATCCTAAAGTTGGCGATTCTTGAAATAATTTAACCAAAGCTTTGGTATTGTGATCTGTGCCAATAATTAAAACTTTACTCAAAGCTACGCCGCGCCGATATAAGGTATTTCTTAATAAACGCAACAACCAACGCCCCAAACTAATAAAAATAACCGCCAGCACCCAAAAAGCTAAAACAATAAAACGAGAAGAGAATAGATTTTGATTAAAGAAGAACCAGACAATAATTAAAGCTAAACCTGTAGAACAAGCCAAAAATACTCGGCGAATTTCCTCGTAAAATTTAAGTCTGGTATTGGTTTGATAAAGACCGGCGATAGCCAAAAATAACAACCAAATCAGCGCTACTAATAATAATAAACCGAGATAATTCTCTAAAGGTAGATAAAAACGAATGGGCCGGATATCAGTAATAAAACTTTCAAAACGCAAAAAATAAGCACTTAATCCTGCTAAAAATAACGCTAAATAATCAAGTGGTAAAGCCAAAACTGCTAAAAACAACTGCGATCTCTTCATAAACAATATTATAACATTAGCGCTTTAATTTTTAAACAAAAACCCAGGGTTTAAAACCCAGGGTTTTTGTTGATATAAACTAAGTAAATCTATAAGCCGAATTCTGTTTCGCTGGCTGGTGAACCAACTAGCGAAGGTAATTATCTATCTGGTTCCAATATCACTATCGGAATCATGCTACCAACCCGTCCCGCTCCGCTCAGAAAGCGGACGGGACCTACTTGATATTGCACCGGGTAGAGTTTGCCTAGCTTCCTATGTTACCATAGGAACTGGTGGGCTTTTACCATAATTCGCCAAAAGCAACTTATCTCCGATTACTCGGAGCCACCGTTTCACCCTGT
>CAZGYI010000056.1:0-4834 GCA_964530635.1 uncultured Gammaproteobacteria bacterium
GTCAAGGGAAAAGGGATTTAAGTATTTAAGTACATCAATTATTGACTTATCTGTCAATGCTACGTATAATAAAGCAAGTCTTTAAACTCTAAACAAAGACGGTTTGTGTTTCCTACTAAATAAGCTATATGAATATTACTGAACTTGCCAGACGTTTAAAAATTTCTACTCAGCAACTTAAAGAAGAGTTGCCTAAGCTAGGTTTTGATATTGGTTTTAGAGCTATAAAAATTGATGACCGAGCGGCACAGAAAGTTATTAGGTTGTGGTCAGAAAGAAAAGCTGGCCCTAGTCAAAATCAATATGTGGTAGTTGAGAAAAAATTAGGAGTTAGCGAATCAGGTAAAGCCAAAGAAGTTGCTATTCCTAAAATTTTAACTACTAGGGAATTAGCTGATTTATTAGGTTTACCAGTAACTACAGTTATTGGCGAATTGTTTAAAAATGGAGTAATGGCTTCAATTAATGAACGGATAGATTTTGAAACTGCCTCTATTATTGCCCAGGACTTGGGTTTTATTACTCAACCTTTAATCGAACAGTCCAACGAATTTAAAATTGAGAATACTAACGCAGCTGATTTAGAGGAAATTTTAAAAGCAGATCTAGATAAAAAAATTAGTTGCCCGCCAGTAGTGGTGGTAATGGGACATGTAGATCATGGCAAAACTAAATTACTAGATGCGATTAGAGAAACTAATGTGGCAGAACAAGAAAGTGGCGCTATTACTCAGCATATTGGTGCTTATCAGGTTGAAGTAAAATCAAAGGATTCACTAAAATCTCAAGACGGTGAAACAAACAAGGAGACGCCTCGCTTAGCTCGGGATGATAGTACGCTTAAAGCTCGCTCTATCACTTTTTTAGACACTCCTGGCCATGAGGCATTTTCAGCCATGCGTTCCCGTGGCGGTCGTTTAGCTGATATTGCTATTATTGTCATTGCCGCAGATGATGGTATTAAGCCGCAGACTTTAGAAGCTTTGGAAATTGTGCAGAAAGAGAGCATTCCGTTTTTAATTGCGATTAATAAAATTGATAAACCCGAAGCGGATATTGATAAGCTGAAAAAGAGTTTAGCAGAATTGAATCTGTTACCCGAAGATTGGGGAGGCAAAACTATTTGTGCGTTAATTTCTGCTAAGAAAAAAATTGGTCTGAATGAATTGTTAGATATGGTGTTGTTGTTAGCAGATTTAGAAAAAGTTAGCGCTAACCCTAATCGGGCTGCGGTGGGAACGATCATTGAGGCCCATATAGATAAAGGTGAAGGCCCAGTAGTTACAGCTTTAGTGCAAGCTGGCACTTTAAGGTGCGGCGATTATTTGGTAGCGGGACAAGAAGCAGCTGGCAAGGTAAGAGCAATGAAAAATTTCTTAGGTAAGAATATTAGCGAGGCCTTGCCCGCAACACCAGTTAAAATTTTAGGATTAAAAGTTTCTCCTGTGGTTGGCGATATTTTTAAGGTAGTAGACAAAAATATCGCTAGAAGCACTTTACGCAAAGCTTGCGGTTATAGTCGTTTTACTAATTTACCGACTGTCTTAGAAAAGCCAGCAGATGACCAATCAGACAAAAAACAAGTTCCTACTCTGCCGATAATAATTAAAACCGATGTTCTGGGTTCGCGTGAGGCAATTATTTCTTCTTTACAAAAATTATCTACTCCCGAAGTGCAGGTAGTGATAACCAAATCCGGTTTAGGAAATATTAACGAGACTGATATTGCTACCGCTGAGGCAGTAGGGGCGATAGTATTGGGTTTTCATGTGCAGATTCTACCTCCGACGCAAGCTCTAGCTAAAGATAAACAGATTTTCACTGCTACTTACCAGGTTATTTATGATCTTTTAGATGAAGTTAAAAAAAGACTAGACTCTCTGCTTAAACCAGAGCTCATTAGATCCCAAATTGGCCAAGGAAAAGTGTTAGCTATTTTTCGTAAGGGCAAAAAAGACACTATTATTGGTGTTAGAGTATTAAAAGGGTTAATTAAACCTGATACCAAGATAAAATTAGTTACTACTAATAATCAGGCAGTTGAGGCAATGATTGAAGAAGTCAGGCTAGGTAAAGAAGTGGTTAGTGAGGTTAGCGAAGGGGGAGAATGCGGTATAAAGTTAAAAGGCGAGGTAGCGGTTAATATTGGTGATAATCTAGAAATTTATCATGAAGAAATACGCCGAAGACATATCGCTTAATGAAAAACCACCCCGCTCCCGACGTTTATTTCAGTTGGATAGTTTATTGCAACACGAATTAGGTAAATTGTTTACCAAAATGGTGGAGGTGCCGCCTAATGTTTTGGTATCGATTGGTCAAATACAAATTACGGCAGATTTGGAGCAAGCCGAGATTAAAATTAGTGTTTTACCTTTTGATCGAGGATCAGAAATTTTGCAATTATTAAAACAGCTTCGCCCGGAATTGCAGCAGGAGCTAAATCAGCGTCTACGAACCTATCGGGTGCCTAAAATTAACTTTTCTTTAGATAATACCGAGGAGCGGGCAGATCGGATAGAACATCTACTTGACAGTTTGCAAAAGTAGTATTAAGATGTGGGGTTCTTATGATAACCAGTTTTGATATACAAAAATTACAGTCCAGTTTGACTGAAGCGCAGAAAATTTTAATTACTAGCCACAAGAATTGTGGCGACGCTACCGGCTCGGTAATTGCTACGATGTTGGCGCTCAAAGCTCAAGGCAAAAAGGTAACAATGTTTTTGCCAGCTCCAGTGCCAACAATTTTTAGATTTTTACCTTACAGTGAGATTATTATCTATGATCCGGAAAAAATTAATTTAGCAGAGTTTGATTTATTGTTTTGTGTAGATGCGGCAGAGATAGCTATGACTGGTTTGGCAGATAAGTGGCAACAACGGCCACTTGATTTAATTACTATTAATTTAGACCACCATCACACTAATCCTGGCTATGGTGAGGTGAATATTGTTTACAAACAAGCTTCTGCTACTACTATTATACTTTATGATTGGTTTAAACAAGTAGAAATACCTATTACCCGGGAAATGGCCACCTGCTTATTGACTGGTATTTTAACTGATACTGGTAGTTTCTCTAATCCCGGTACTACTGCGACTTCGTTGCAAGCAGCTGCCGAAATGCTACTTAAGGGCGCTAGGGTAAACAAAATTTTTGAACAAATAATTCGTAATAAATCAATTAATGATTTGAAATTATGGGGCCGAGCTTTGGAGCGTTTATATGTCAATGAAGAGTTAGGCTTAGTAACCACAGTAATTACTCAACAGGATATAGATGAATTGGCTATAGATAATGAATCTTTAGAAGGTATTGCTAATTTTTTAAATGATTTGTCAGGTTTTAGTGCGACATTAGTTTTAAAAGAGCAAAATGATGGGACAATTAAAGGTAGCTTGCGCACTACGCGTGATGATATAGACGTGGCAGAATTAGCCAAACTTTTCGGCGGCGGTGGCCACCAAAAAGCCGCGGGGTTTAGTATTAAAGGAAGATTATTAGAAACTCCCAATGGTTGGCAGATTGAATAGTAACTAGGTTTTTTGTTATAATATATAAGAATTTATAGAATAAATTTATTCTTATGAGACAATCTAAATATTCCGGAGAATTTAGGCCAGATATTCCGACTGATGACGATATTAAACGTACTTTTAATCCAGTACACGAAGGTGGTAGTTAGGGAAAGTTAAAACCAGGAAATGCTAAAGAGATTCAACTCCCGGGGCGGAAAAATATATCGGATGCTTTACATCCTGAACAGATTTATAATATTGATGGCGAAGAGGAGCAGATAAGTGCCAAGGATCCTCGTAGGAGATTTGTGGCCGCAGATAATATTCTCGCCGTCGAGCCTGGTCACGAATTATCTTCAGTTGATTTGCATCAAGCGTACCAGGATGCTTTTTATGACCCAAACGAGAAGAAAGAGGAATAAATAGATCGGGTTCTAGAAGAATGGGAGGGCGAAGAGGAACGAAAACAAATAAAGGACCCAAAACAATTTGATCAATTAGAACGTGAAAGGTTAATAGAAATTTATGGTTTTGATAAAAAAAACTGATGAGTCCTCATCAGATATCAAAAGAACTGACAAGTTACCAGAAGAGTCAACGCTCCATTTAAGAGGTAATTTAGATGAAAAGCCCAAAATAGAAAAAATTAATAGAAGTGGCGTTCCTTATAAAGATAAATGGCATACCATAGCTAAACGTGACAAAAATAGAACCAGAGCTCATAAATATCGTGCTACCCACGGCCGTGCTTCTGATATTCGTGAAGCAGCTAAAAAATTAAGAACAATAGAGAGTAATCAACAACGAGCTGAAAATTATGATCAGGAAATGACTCGTGATAGAGATAAACTTAAGGAAGATTGGGAATAACAAATAATATAGACTATAATTTTTTATCAGACTATAATAAGTATATGAATCTTATACCAATGGTGGTAGAAAAATCGCAAATGGGCGAACGGGCCTATGATATTTATTCTCGGTTGTTAAAAGAGCGTATTATTTTTTTGGGCGATCCGATTACTGATAATTTAGCTAATACTGTAATTGCCCAGTTGTTGTTTTTAGACAGCGAGGATTCTAAAAAAGATATTAAACTATATATTAATTCTCCGGGCGGCATGGTAACCTCGGGTTTGGCTATTTACGATACCATGCAATATATTAAGGCCGATGTCGTGACCATTTGTGTTGGTATTGCAGCTTCAATGGCAGCTATGCTTTTGGCAGCTGGAGCCCGTGGCAAGCGTTTAATTCTGCCCAATGCTGAAGTAATGTTGCATCAGGTGATGGGTGGCGCAGAAGGACAAGCG
>CAZGYI010000056.1:4844-5292 GCA_964530635.1 uncultured Gammaproteobacteria bacterium
AAATTCGCGCGCAGCATATTTTAAAAATTCACGAACGATTAAATAAAATTCTAAGTCATCACACTAGCCAGCCCTTGGCTAAAATAGAAAAAGATACAGACAGGGATTTTTTTATGACAGCTGAAGAAGCTAAAACTTATGGTGTGGTAGATAAGATTATTAAGTCGCTTAAATAGAAACTAGAATCTAGTCCACCAACCGGCGGATAGAAAATAGAATTTCTGGCCTCTGCCGATAAAGGCGGATTTTGATTTGACTAAAATAGAGTTTTTTATTATATACAAATACCGTCAGCGTTAGCTGGCGTGTGCGTTTAGAGCGATAGCTCTCGGGTATAATTAAACCACCCCCCTATAGAAAGGAGGTAATTTATATTCCCAGCAATAATGGCAGATTATACAATTTGGACTATTGTACCTATCTCTGCCAATACCACTTAGCTTGGGTC
>CAZGYI010000057.1:0-5282 GCA_964530635.1 uncultured Gammaproteobacteria bacterium
TCTCTAATTCGCGCGAATAGGAGAATAGTTTGGAAAAATTTGATAAGTTTTTAAATTATGGATAATTTTACTCTTAATAATATCAAGCGGTTTGCTATAGAGGAGTATGCTAAAACTAAAGATGGACAACATAATTTTGAGCACGCCGAAAGAGTTGCCCAAAACGCTTTATGGATTGCGGAGGCATTGAAAGCAGAAGATGCTTTGGATAAAAACCTGCTTAAAGCCGCTTGTTATCTGCATGATTTGGTAATTGCTCAAAGGTTTGGGGGTAGCTTTTTTAGCCGATGCTATAATCATTTTTGGGAAAAGTATTTAAATAAAAAGTATTTTGAATCAATTCTTAAAAATTTTAATTTAACTTCAGCAGAAAATAAGATATTAAGCACGGCCATAGTCAATCATCCTTATTCTATTCCTTATGGTATTTTAAATAAACAGGGAGATATTTATTCTAAGATACTACAAGACGCAGATAGTTTGGATTATTTGTCAGAGGAACGAAAATTAGTTCTGGCGAAAGGAAAATTATTAACTTATTTCATAAACAAATATTTATCTTGGGTCAGAAAAAATATTAAAAAATATTTAAATTTTCCAGAATTAATAAAAAAATTCCCAAATTAGAATAAGAGATTTTTAAGTTTAGGAAAATTTTTTATCAGAATTTAAGCCATTCAGGGCGCAATAGGAGTAATAAGCCAATTAATAACATCAATAAACCACCAATTAGGCGTGAGGCGCGAGTATATTTAGTGGTAAGTCCGGTTGTTTGTAAAGTAATCATTGCCAAGGCAAAAATAAACATATCGTCCAGCATAAAAAAGAAAATATAGAGCAGTAGATATAAATAATATTGCCAATGGGCCAATTGGTTTAAAGCCAAAACTTGTGTGTAAACCGCTGGCAGTCCTGCTGAACAAATTAGTTCGATTAAATTAACTGCCGCGGCCAAAATCACTATTCCAATAATCGCTAAACCGAGACTTTTTTGCCGTAAAGCTTGCTTGATTTTTTCCTTGGTTTTTTGTTTTTGTTCTAAATCACCAACTTTGCAAGCGGCATCTTTATTAATAATAAATTCTCTAATACTGTAAATTCCCGCCAAGAGAGCAATTAGTCCAATAACTATTCTAATCCAAGTTATCCAGCCTAGAAATAAAAACAAGTTAAGCCAGGCGGCCATAAACAAGTAATAAACAGCGGCTGAGGCAGCAATAAAGGTTCCGCCTAATAACCACATTTTTTTCCGGTTGTTCATTCCTAGCAATAAACTAATTAAAAACAATAAAGTCCACATAGCACAAGGATTAAAACCGTCTAATAGGCCCAGTATTACAGTAAGAGCCGGTAAAGAAAAACTATACACATTTATTTCACTACCCCAGGGAAGTTTAATGTTTTTAATTGATTGATTATCAGCTGGCGGTTTTGGTGTTTGTTGATTAGTTGGTTCAGCTGGTTCTACGCCTAGTAATTCAGCCAAAGAATCAGGACAGGTAACAGCTAAACACTCTTTTATTTTATTTTCTATTTCTCTAGGCATTTGTTGTTCATCGTAGCCAATAAAAGGTCGGTTGCCGATAATTAAAAAAGGCACACCAGCTACTTGAATATTTAGAGTTTCAGCGACCTTTTTAAATAAGGAAATATTTTTGGGATGATTGTAAATTTCAAAATCATATAATTGCAAGTCGCTATATTTTTCCAGAATTTGATTTTTTAAAAAACTCCATTCTTTTTCGCAATGAGGACAGCCTTGGCCCCAGAACAAATAAGCATTGAGTTGGTTGGCGGCTGATATAGAATAGCTTGGTATTAAAAAGCCGATTGCTATTAGTAAGGCAGATAATACTAACTTTAATTTATACATAATTAGTAAGAGCTTCTTTGTTTAAGGTGGATTGATTATGTTTTTATCTTAGTTGATATTTTTAATTTATTCAAGAGTTGTTTATTGGTTTTAAAATTAGGAATGAATTTAAAAAAGCCCAAAATTAATTTTGAGCTTTTGATAATATTGGTTATAGTAGCGCTATAAAAATCCTGAATGCAGCATATGTCCACGAAACTAATAAAGCATGTTCAGAAATTATAGCGTAATAGGTTTCTTGTCCTGTTGCCATTTTACTTTTACTAATTATATATAAACAGTTAAAAAAGCTGAACATTCCTACAGTGCCTAATAACACAAAGAGAAAATTTAGGATAATTAGTATTAATGAATTTTCTATTAATAATGGTGGCAGTTGGTTTGCTTGTTGGGCAAGAAACCACGCCATATAAATAGTAATATTTGCCAGTAAAAATAAACCAGCAGCAAATAGTTTTTTTAACCGGTTATCAAAGGTAATTGATTTTTTGGATTTCGCCGCTATACCTGCGGCAAATAATACAATAGAAATTACTATAATAGTAATCTGGTTAATTATTTTTTTCCTTTAAATATACAATATTAGTTTTTATTAATTATCTAAGTTTATAATAACAGTTAAATAAAGTTAAGTCCATTTATAAAAATACCCGAAGAAATTAATCTTCGGGTGGTTATAAACATTCTACTAAAGAACTATTTGTTACTATTTAGAATTAATTGACCATTAGTATTAACTTTAACCCAGTAGCCTAATCCTGGTTTCAAAGTATCAGTCGCTTGGTAGTTTTCTTGGTATTTATAAAAAGCTGAAGTAATAATACCAGTTGGCTCACTTTGGACAGAGGAAACTAGCACATTACCAGTGGGAGATCCGATAATATTCCATCCTTTTACCACCTCAATAGTATCTGAGAAATTAGTCAATCCTCTAAAATAGATTGTGTCAGGTGAATTAAATTTTAACCAAAATCCTTTACCAGTTGACAGCGTATCTTTAATTTTATAACTACCGTCATAAATAAATATATTAGAGACAGCAGAAGGATAAAGCATAACTCGGCTAGAATCCAATGGTTGTAAAGGTAGAGAGAGTAAATTCCAACCTTCGTTTATCGTTTGTGCTATATAAACAATACTGGGATGAACTTTAGTTTCGTAATTTAGGTCGCCATCCAGATCTACCTCTAGTAATAAATCACTGGTGACTTTGTTTAATTGCAGACGCGCTCGTGTGTTATTATCAGTGGCGATACTGTCAAAAGTAGTCGATCCTATTAATTGACCGTTCTGAATTTCATTAATAATTAAACTAAAGTGAGCAGCGGTATCTTGAGAGCTAATCTCTACACGATAATCATCGCCTGGCGGTACAAAAATAACTTTAGGAGATTCAGGATCAAGTAAAGGTCCGGCTTGATAATAACTTTCGGGAATATTGGTTTCCCAGGTGGAATCGTTAATCGGGCCAGTGTGTCTTTCTTGGGAATCATAGATATTAATAGTAACCGGACTACCAATTATTAGACTAAGAGTACTGAAGGCATAACTTGTTGGTGGTTGTTTACTAATTTTTGTATTCAGAGGACTTAAGGTATCTGGCGGAGATTGCAATAAATTACCAATCAGATTTATCACTGATTCATCATCTAATAATTCTGAATGTTTAACCCCTTTAACATAGTAGTCAGCTTTGCTAATAGATTCATTTACAATTTCCGCACTGCGTAATGGCACGGTACCGTCGCCATTTAAGTTATGATCCGCGGTCGCTCGTTCTCCTATAGGTGTTCCCCAAAACTTAACCTGACCAATAGTGGGCAAACCATGACCTGCGATATTGAATAGTCGAATATTACCAAAATCAACATTAGCTAGATTTTGGTGAAAGGCTGGTAATTGATCCAGTAAATAACTGTTAAATTCTGGAGTACCCAGAATAGTTTTACTAGCGGCGAAGAAATCAATAGTTTGGTCATAGTTAAGCGGTTGTTGATATTGAGAAAAGCACTTGTCATACAAATCAATTTTTGCAGATAGCCCATTGTTTAATTCAATATTAAAATAATTAGGACTAGGCATTAATTGATAAGCCGATGGCATATTTTTTATCAGCGCTTTCATAATGTCGTAGTTAGTTGCCACACCCAGTAGACCTAATAAATTACCATTGAACATTACATATTCAATTTTAGGAGCACCTAAATGCGGTGTAGCTACATTAATAATTTCCCTGATTCTATTTTTTTCAAAGCGACGGACACACTCTTTAGTAACTAAACCGCCCATACTATGTGTAATAATTTTTACTTGATTAGTACCCAACCAAGCATTTACACTATCAATAAAGTAGGATAATTGCTCACCAGACCATTCTATACTTCTTCTCCAATCGTAAGCAAAGACAAATAGATTTTCATCTTTAGTATGATTGGCATCAAAATTATCTAGCTTATAACCATAATTAATAGTAAGACTATCAAACATTTTTTTATAGTAAGAAAGTGGCTTTCTTTCTAATTCTTGTTTAGGCGTGTAAGCGCCATTAGTTCGGGGCGAGACGCGAATATTGTAACTAGGAAACATTGGGTCCCGGCCATTGTTAGCGAGTTGTAGAGGCAATAAGAATAAATCACCGGGCAGAGCCAAGCGCCACGAATCTATCCACAAATACTCTTCTTTAGTTGCTGTCGAATCGCAAAGAGAACTAGCCATGATACCTGGAACGAAGATAATTGGTGTTTGGCGGTTGGTATCAGGCGGAGTTGGTTCGGTTATAGTAATCCAACGCGAAACTGTGTATGCTTCAAGCGCTGGTACTTTTGGCAGTAATCGTACTTGATATCTTCCTTTGGTTGGTAATGGTAAGTATAGAGTATCAATCCAATATAGATATCGCAAAAAATTGATGCGCACCGACCAGGTGCCGGCGCAAAAATTTCGTCCGTTTGACCAACGTAAAATCTCTTCTTGTCCATTACGCAAAACAACAACATCGAAGACCCACCATATCGTGTCACCGTTTTGTTTAAGATAAAGTGAATCACCATTTATTGAGTAGTTAAAAGTATTAACATTGGTAATACTGCCATAGACCGGCAATCTGACTATGTCAGATGATTGCCACAAAGTGTCAGTAAGTCCAATAGTTAAGAAACGAGTAGCCTGAAAGTAGTATTGGGTATAGTAAGGGAATCCTGGTGGACCGCCGGGCCACTGGGCAAGGGTTTGGTTATTAGTTATAAAAGTCAGTACTAATAAAATCTGAATAATGTTAAATAGCTGTTTCATATATCATACCTTTTTATTTTATTTTTTTATTTTGATTTAGTTTTTATTTATTTTAATTATATGCTTAGTATTAACTTTTTGTAAAGCCTCATGCTGACCTTCTTTAATTGCCTTAACC
>CAZGYI010000058.1:0-5148 GCA_964530635.1 uncultured Gammaproteobacteria bacterium
ATAATTAAAAGCGCATCAGTTTCCAAAGAAACATCTGATGCATAAGCCAAGTTGGCCAAAGGCGCTGGCACTAAACTTAGCACCATCGCAAAAACTATCCACAAAGAAAAAATCTTTTGGGTCGTAGAATGATTATGAAACATATATTTTTTTTCCTTAAAAATAAATGTTAAGAATTAATTATTAGTAGCTTAATTTTTAATTTTAATTTATTTAATAATTAAACTCAAACTAGCTTATTATAAATAATTCACCGCCAAATCAATCGCCAAATCAATCAAAAATACCTGAAAGTTTATAAGCATAACCCGCCCTGCCAGGAAGCTATTTATTAAACCCTCCTTAATATTAATGAAAATCTTATTTTACATTTTTTCGTGTTTAAAGCTTAACACTTAACTCTTAATAATGTCAAGCCGCGTCTGGCCGCTCGGTGGCTACCCATATGCCAAGCATATGGGTATGCCCGCCACCTCGCTGTCGTTTTGCGATCCAGACGCGGGAATATCTATTTGCGCTCTGATTCCCCAATGCCAAGCATTGGGGCGTGTCGCGAAGGCGGTCAAATGATTTTTTATTTAATTTTATCTATTTTTATCCACAAATTTAACACAACTAATTCACAATTTAAAACTAATAAAATAAACCGCTAAAATTAGCTAGTTTTTGTTTAAATTTATCCACACTCTACCCCTGCTTAAATTTTTTAAATTCAATCCTTAATTCATAAATGTTACAATAACTGTATGAAGTATTTGTCTTTTATTAGAACGCCAAAAGTTAATATCAAAAACTATGCCCAGTTTGATGCCAGGCAATACCAAAAAATATTAAACCTGGCAAAAAAATTAACTGGCGCTAAAATTTTGCATATTAATTCCAGCGGATCAATGGGCGGCGGCGGTGTGGCTGAACTTTTAAAAAATCAAATCCCCCTAGAACAAAGTCTGAACCTGGATTCACGCTGGTTGGTAATTAAAGCGCCAGTTGATTTTTTCCAAGTTACTAAAAAAATTCATAACCTACTGCAAGGAAAATCCGGCGCTTTATCAATTAAAGAAAAAAGATTGTATTTAAACCAGCTTAATATTTTGAGCGATGAAATTTCTAAATACCTGGAAAAAATAAAACAGCGAATTATAGTAGTAATTCATGACCCGCAACCATTGCCAATTATTGACTACTTACCGCCCAATGCCGTCGCGGTAGCTAGACTACACATAGATTTATCCCAACCTAATAAATTAATGCTGGATTTTTTGCGCCCTTATCTAGAAAAAGCGCAACGAGTCATTTTAAGCAATCATCGTTTCCGCCCGTCGTGGCTGGCTAGTAAAAAAACTATTATCAGCTATCCAGCCATTAATCCTCTTTCTTTAAAAAACAAAACTCTTAGCCTAAATCGCGCCCGCTCTATATTAAAAAAAATTGGCTTGGATACCACCCGGCCAATTATTACCCAAGTTTCGCGCTTTGACCATTGGAAAGACCCCCAGGGCGTGGTGGAAGCTTATTATTTAGCCAAAAAACATCTGCCCAATCTCCAACTAGTATTAAAAGGAGATATTATTGCCCAAGATGATCCTGAGGCTAAAATAATTTTTGAGCAAGTTAAAAAAGAATGCCAAGGCGACCCTAATATTTTACTACAATATTCCCCTCAACTGCCCCCTAGAGTTAATTACTACACTCTGATCAATGCCCTACAACAAGGCTCGGATATAATTATCCAAAAATCTTTACGCGAAGGCTTTGACTTAACCTGTGCCGAAGCTATGTGGAAAGGCAAAGCCGTAATAGCTGGTAATGTTGGCGGATTAAAAATACAAATTCAAGATGGTAAAAATGGCTTTTTGGTAAATTCAGCCCAAGAATGCGCTCAAAGAATTGTGGAATTAATCAAAAATCCCAAACTGGCTAAAAAACTAGGTCAAAGAGCGCGGCAGGCTGTGCAAAAAAAATTCCTAATCCCCCGCCTGATTTTGGATCATCTAAAAATCTACCAAAAAATTTATTAGGGTTTATCAGAGCGTGGCGCAATCAACTAACATTTCTTGAGGAAAACCGTAGCTGGATAAAGAACAAGGTATAACGCCATTACCATCAAAAACTATCTGCCAAACGCCGCTCACCTTAGCTGCTAAAAATATACCACCCTCACCCTGCTCACCTTGTTGATTTAAGAAAAACACATCGCCTCGTACGTGATTGTCATCGCTGGATGTTATGTTAACCTTGACCAAGGAAATACTTTCTTGGTATTTAATGGCTAGCAGTTCTCGCATTTTTTGAGCCAAGATAATACCAGAAATATCATTTTTATTAAAATAGCCGCAGGCCAATTTGGCCTGCAAAGTCCCGTCTACTGGTTCTACCGGCCTATTTGGATTTTCCTGCAATTCTAAGTATTTAAAACTTAAATTACAGGCTACATAATCTAAATAATAACCGCTTACTCCGGCAACCGGGCTGTCAGCTAAATTATATGAATCCATTTCTATATGATCATTCAAATATTTTTCCATCCGATCATAATTTTCCCATTTCATATTATCAGCCTGATACAATGATCCGGTAATTTTAACATCCGCTATAGTATTGCTATCGCCTACAATCCAATTAAATTCTGTTTCTCCCTGGGCTTCTAATTTTACACCTGAATTTTGTTCTATATCACTGACTAATTTACTAACCATATCAGGACAAAACTCTTCAAAATTTCTTAAACACTTATTTTTTGCCTCGCACCAACTGTAACCAGCTGCCACCAAACAATTGTGTTCATCTTTATCCCCGACAATTAACTGATTTTGATTATCACCACAACCAGTAGTAGGCGCGGGATCGACAGGTGAACCATATTTTATCCATTGGCCATTTTGGCATAGCCAGACATCTTTTGGCCCACCTAATAAAAAACGTAAAGTTAAAACGCCTAGTAAAATAATTCCTAATATTAAAACTATGATGAGTATTTTATTGTTCATATAGAAAATTTAATTATTCAGTTGTTTTACCATCAAACTCCGCTTCATTGGCTTCGGCTTCTTGTTTAGTAGCCCGCACAATGCCATCTTGATGATGTGCTGGGGAATAAATCGTATAAAGCTTTAACTCTTCGCTGTCAGACACGTTTACCACATTATGCTGGGCCCCAGCTGGCACCACTACAGCATCCCCGTCTTTAACTTCATACTTATTATCATCAATAATTACTTGCCCCTTACCTTTCTCAAAGCGAAAAAATTGGTCGTTATCTGGGTGAACCTCCATGCCAATTTCTTCACCTGGTTTTAAAGACATTAACACTAATTGGCTATGTTTTCCTGTATAAAGAACTTTACGGAAATTATTATTTTCCGTAGTTAATTTTTCAATATTATCTTTATATCCTCTCATATATTTATAATTTAATTATTAGTAATTATATTGTAGCAATAAAAAATAAAAGTAACAAAATACCATTGACTTGCCTGAATATTATTTATAAAATTATAAAAAATGATCCTTTTATTAAATCTATACAAAGGGAATTTGGTATGTACAAAGAAAAATCGAAAAAACCGCTATCTTTAAAAGAATATCAAGAAGAGCAAAAAAAAGAGATTTTAGGGCCAGATAATGAGTGGTTTACTGGTGAAAAACTGGGCCATTCGCCAACTGATGAAGAAGCTGCTCAACACTATGTAGAACACGGCGGCCCTGAATCTTTTGCTCAAAAATATCTACTTAAAAACCGTATAGAAACATCTGAAGAATCTGAAAAAGAAGAAACAAAAAAAGAAAACGATAAAACATAAAGCCCTAAAATAAACCTTGGGCTTTTTATTTTTTGACAAATCTGCTATAAAGTAGTAATTTTAAAGTAAATAACTAAAATAACTAATTATCATATTGTATCTTGGCAACACTGCTAATTATGTTACCTACTCCCCAATCAATCAATACCCTAATTCTCTCAGATATTCATTTGGGGCTAGAAGTTACTAGAGTCAAAGAATGCCAAGAACTAATTAATAGTTATAAAAGTGGGAAAAAATATAATTTCAACCGTCTAATTTTATTGGGCGATACTTTTAATAGTATGAATTTAGATCTGCTCCGGCCTTGGGAATGGGATTTTGTTAATAATTTACGATTAATAGCTAAACCTGAAACTGAAGTAGAAGTGGTGTGGATAACTGGTAATCATGATGAACGCTTGGCTGATTTAATGACTAAGATGATGGATGCTAAAATTTACCACCAATACCAATGGCAGATAGCTGATGTAAAATGTTTTGCTATCCATGGACATCAATTTGATAAATGGGTACGCGATTATGTACTGCTTTCCAAGATTGGATACTGGTTTTATGACCATATTCAAAAAATTGACGGACCTAAACATACTTTTAGTCGTTGGCTAAAAGAATTCTCCAAAAAAACTTTAAAAGTTAATGATGAGATTTCTGCTGGAGTGGCAACATATCTTAAACAAAACAAGATTCAAGTTGATGCAGTATTTTGCGGCCACACTCACTTAGAAGATAAAAAATGTTTTAACGGAGGAAAAATTTGTTATTATAACTCCGGCTGTTGGACCGGCTTACATGCTCCATCTTATATCACTATTGATAATCAAGGGAAAATAGAAGTTCGGGAATATGATAAAAACCCTTGATATAAAAAGCTCAAGTATTATGCTTAAAACTACTTATCCTTAATGAAGTGGGCTTCTTTAAGCTAACTAATTAATTCTTTATCAATATCCTTTATGGATAGTAGATTACCTTTCAGTCCCATCGCCTTATTTGGATAATGAACATACCCCCCAGCTTAACGCTGGGGGTATCTGTTAAGCTGGCTTAGGCCAGCTGTTTCCAGAACGGTAACTTAGGTATTTCTTGACGGTAATGATTTTGGTGAGTAATGTAGTTCTTAAGTTGGAATTCGCTCAAACCAATGGTGGAAATAAAGTAGCCACGACACCAGAAGGACACTGGGGGAAACCGTTTGGTCTTTTTCTTAATCCAAGCTGATGATTTGCTCTTGAGGATCTGCACAGCATAGGCTACGGAATATTTGGGTGGTACGACAAGATAGTGGTACTAGCAGAGGTAAGTACAATGATCTAGGTTGTATAATCTGCCATTATTGCTGGGAATA
>CAZGYI010000059.1:0-5016 GCA_964530635.1 uncultured Gammaproteobacteria bacterium
AGATTCGGACACTGGACCACAAGTGAAAGTGAGAAGGTAAAATAAAAAATCCCACCAGTTAAATAGATGATGGGATTAAATATGGTAATCAGAGTAGTAATTTAATCCGTGTGGCGGCTACTGAAGGACTCGAATACATCAACCCCACACAGAAAAATTTACACCAGTCAACTGATTCAGGCGGTTCTAGATTATCTTTTTGATAATCTGCTCCCGTCATTTGTCGCTGTAGCACAAAAAGTGCGGCCGGCATAATTAATACTAAAAAAACTATAAGCAAAAAGTCTGTCAATTTTTTCATAATTTCCTTTCAGGTTTATGATGTTTATATTTTTGATATTTATAAAGAACAAAATCATATTATCCTACCGTAATTTTACCATACTGTCAAAACTCATATAGATTACTAGACTAATCCCTGATTATGCAAAATTTCTGGAATAAATTAACCAAACCAATTATCGCCCTGGCGCCGATGGCAGGGGTAACTGACGCGGCTTTCCGACAACTCTGTAAACATTTTGGTGCTGATGTTATTTATACTGAATTTGCTTCCAGCTACGCCCTAGTTTATCAAAACAAAAAAACTTTCGAGATGTTAAAATTCTCAAAATCAGAAAAGCCAATAGTCTGCCAAATTTTTGGTAGTAACCCAGAAGCTTTTTATAAATCAGCTCGAGTTTTAGAAGCTATGGGTTTTGATGGTATTGATATTAATTTTGGCTGCCCAGCTTATAAAGTGGTTAAAAGTGGCGGTGGTGTAGGTTTAATGCTAAAACCGAATTTATGTGCTGAATTAGTACAAGCCGCCTGTGCAGGTTCCCATCTGCCAGTATCTATAAAATTACGCGCTAGTATTAAAAATAAAACTACTAAAAAAACTGTAACCGCGGTAGAAGTGGTGGAAAAAATATCGCGTCTGCCAGTGAGCGCTATTATGCTGCATGCCCGCTCTTATGAACAGCCTTTTGATGGCAAACCGCAAATTACTATAGTTAAAGAAGTTAGAAAAATCTGGGAAAAAATTCTTCTTTACAACGGAGGAATCTATACACCAGAACAAGCTAAAGATATATTAGAACAAACTAACGCCGATGGCGTTGGTTTAGCCCGCGGTGCCTGGGGCAAACCCTGGTTATTTCAACAAATTAAACAATACCTTAAAACCGGAACTTATCTTGAATATAACTGGAAAGAAACAAAACAAGTAATGATAAAACATGCCAAATTAGCTTTAGCTACCAAAGGAGAATATGGCTTGATTGAATTACGCAAACACTTGGCAAAATATATAAAAGGATTACCCAATGCTGCCGGTTTACGAGCTAAACTAGTACGAGTAGAAACTTTGGAGGATATTGAGAAGATTTTAGGATAATCTCTCTTTCACCACTTTTTTAGAAAAAGTGATGGGAAAAAGCGCCGCTTAGCGCTCCGATTTAAGCAGTGCCCCGCTTGCCAAAGTCTAAGTTGATGGTTACTTCCGTTCATCGTCAACTAAAAATACTTTATCTCCACACTTTCATAGGGGAAGGCGGACGGCGGGCAGGTCGTTGGGTCGCTGGCACTCGCTATGACAAAGCGATACAACACGCTCGCGCCTTTTCAACCCCCAACTTCCGCTCTGCTAGTAAACCTCCGCGACAGCGGCATTATTTAATTTTAGAAACCCCGTAATGAGGCAACAGAATTTGCGTGTTATGACTTTTTTGCACCCGCCTACTAAAATCTAAGTTGATAGTTAATTCCGTTAATTACATCAACCAAAAAAGATTCATTTCTACACTTTGATTGGTGAAGGCGAACGGCAGGCAGATAGCAAATTCGTTTGATCGAATAGGCGTTTAAAGTAGCGTAGCCGGAGTAGAGTTGTTAGAGGGGTGGTACATCTTTCGTAATTCTAAGTCCCCTACCTCTAATGGAAAAGTATTATGAAAACAATCCGCCGCTTTCAATCTTTTCCCCTTCACTTGGTCCGATTTCTTTTAATAATTCCTTTTCTTTACGAGATAATCTACTAGGAATTTTAACTTGTATTTTCACTAAAATATCACCGCGTTTAGTGGAACGTAAATGCGGTACACCGCGTCCGGCAATTTTAAATACCGTGCCGCTTTGCGTACCAGCCGGAATTTTAAGATTTACCTCGCCATCCAGGGTTTTAATAACTACTTTTCCACCTAAGGCTGCCAAAGGCAGACTAATTTCTTTGTCTGTATACAAATTAAAGCTATCACGCTGAAAAGATTTATGCGGCCTAACTCTGATAAAAATCAATAAATCACCTGCTCGCGCACTTTTCTCTCCTGGCTCCCCTTCTCCAGCTAACCTGATTTGCTGGCCTGAATTAATACCAGCTGGAATTTTAAATTCTAAATTTCTAACACCCTTCTCAATTCCCCTACCATGACAGTGTTTACAAATCTTTTCTGTTTTTTTACCGCTACCTGTACAATTTGGGCAAACTGTAATACTTTGAATATTTCCCAAAAAAGTCCTTTGCATCTGCGCTACCTGGCCCGAACCGCCACAAGTTGAACAAGTAGTTAGTTTGCTACCTGGTTCAGCGCCGCTACCGTTGCAGACCGCGCAAATAATATTTTTTTCCAAACGCAAGGTTTTTACTGCACCAAACACTGCTTCTTCAAAATCAATCATGGTTTCTATTTGCAAATCAGCACCACCCCTAGGGCCCCCACGACGTCGACGTCCACCACCGCCACTAAAGCCAAACATATCACCAAAACCGCCAAAAATATCTCCTAAATCTTCAAAATTAATGTTCTCAGTTTGAAAACCACCAAACCCGCTCTGACGCGCAAAATCACTCCAATTAAAACCACCCGGCCCGCCAGCAGTTTCAAAAGCTGTACCAAACTGGTCATACTGCTTACGTTTGTCCGGATTAGACAGCACCTGATAAGCTTCGTTTATTTCTTTAAACTTAGCTTCAGAACCACCGTGCTTATCTGGATGGTGCTCGTGTGCGAGTTTCCGAAATGCCTTTTTGATTTCATCTTGAGTGGCGCTTTTAGATACTCCTAAAATTTGATAATAATCTTTACTCATAAACTACATTAATGAGATTCTACCGTCTAGCTGCCAGAAAAGACCAAAATACGGCCGCAAAAACCGAAAATAAATAAAACGCCGCGCTAATATTATCCAACATTTCCGCGGCCATTTTGGTTAAGCCAAAAAGTGCGGCGATGGCAAGTGCATGGCGCGCCAACTGTCGGCTATCCTTAACCCAATCGCCATTTGCTCGACGAAGGTTTTTGTAAACAAAAAACGATGTTCTTCCCCAGGCAATATATGCCAAAGGATAAACGACAAACCACGGCAATTTAAACGACCAAACACCACTTTGATCATGTAAAAAAACATCGATAATAATGCCATAAACAACAAAACCAACAATTATCCAAACACCAGGCGGAACAAAGGAGTTGATAGCCGCCCAAAACTGACGGCCGGAACTTTTATCAATACTTGATTTCTGATTATTATCATTATTCATAAATGTTAAAGGCACAGTTCATGATGAATATGTCCTGCGCCTTTGTAAAAAATTTAATGGTTGCTAGCTATCGCTCTATGATCCTCTTCAAGGCTTTCGCCTTCTCCGCGGTTTTCTGTACCTTAACCCTAACTCTCTGCTGCTGGTAAAGATCCATTTGGCTGCAGTTTAACAAAAATATATTAAATTGTCAAAAATAAAAGTAAAAATTGCCATTACCAGTAAAACAAAGGGGTCTAAATTGTTACGTCGCTTACGATCCTCGCAATGACAATCTATTCAGTCTTAAAACCAACTTCAGGTGCTGACGCTAGGCCTTCTTCTATCTTGGAAAACTGCTGCTCATAACGGCTAACATTATCGAGCAGCGCTTTAGCCAAGCGTTTGGCATGAGCTGGAGATAAATATACACGGGCATTCACAATCCCCTGCGGCGGCATAACATTAACAAAATCCAGCACAAATTCCTCTTTAGTATGAGCAATTTGCACTAAATTAGCATAGACTCCCTTTAAAATCTCATCGGGAATTTTGACTTGAATTTGTTGTGGTTGATTTGACATAAAATTGACTTTAATATTTAAGTTTATTAAATTTATCTTAGCCACCCGCCTAAGGAACTAACTCCAAGGGAGTGATAAACCAACAAATAATGGAGGAAAATATGTTACAATCCCTCCAGAATGTTCAACTTCAACCTTAACTTATTTCAGAGGGACTGAACTCCCCTCAAGTGGGGTTCATACGAGGAGGGAGTCCGAACAAAAAGGACTCGAGTTGACAACAATATATCGTGCAACATCAAACCAATAACATTCTACTCGAGCCTAATAGAGGAGATCCCATCGGGATAAGAGGAGTGCCATGCTGAAGAAACCGAGTGTAGTAGGCCAAGACACTTCTGTAATTATCCATAGGGGGGTGAGCTAAACCTCATTACCTCCTCGAGTGGGGCCGATAATAAGCACCCCACGGTTGAACATCTGTTGTACGGCTACCAAAACACCGGTAGCCGTTTTTATTTCAAAGAATTTTTTATTTTTCCCGTTTTTGTTACTTTCCTATTTATTCTATTGTCATTCCCGACCTGATCGGGAATCCAATTCACCAGCTAAATCCTCCCAATTAGGATTATTACGCTCAATTAGTTCTATCTTCCACAATCTGTTCCACTTTTTAAGTCGTTTCTCACGCTGCAAAGCCGAATTGATGTTGCTAGTTTCCTCAAAATACACCAACTTATCAACTTTATATTTTAAAGTAAATCCAGGAACTAGAAACCTTTTATGCTCATAAATGCGTCTTGATAAATTATTTGTTACACCTATATACAACGTGCCGTTCTTTTTACTAGCTAATATATAGACAAAATAAGATTTTAACATTGTTTTTTTTATTTCTGGATCCCCGATTACTCGGGGATGACACGGGGTGTCACTTTTTCACATCCTCCACTTCGCCCTCAACTGGACCAGATTTGTTATCACCCGCTGTCT
>CAZGYI010000060.1:0-4892 GCA_964530635.1 uncultured Gammaproteobacteria bacterium
TTTAAAAACTTATCAAATTTTTCCAAACTATTCTCCTATTCGCGCGAATTAGAGATAGATGAAGTAAAGTCTAAAAAATAATAACTGAGACCTAAGCTGTATCTTTTAGACAAAATCCGCCTGCCCGCCTCTAGCGAGAATCCTTTTTCCGCGAAAATCCTCCCACGCCGACTTCTAAATTTCTACCCCAGCCATTGCGAAAAAGCCACCTGATAATAGATTGCTTCACAAATTTTTCTGAAAGAAGTTTTCGCATAAAATTATCTCTTTTTATTCTTTGATTTTATTTTCACGGATTTCACATTGTGAGTCCAGCCGTCTCCACAAGATTTCCTTTTAGTATATATCAATGGTCCGGGCTTTGTGTCTCGCACGATTCAATTTTAACTCAAAAACAAAAAATCCTCAATAAATTGAAGTTTGCCCAAATTGCTTGAAAATTCGTCCCCGCCTGCCGGCGAGGCAGACGCCGAAGCAAGTGCCCCGCACAAGACTCGGGGACTTGGAGTCGAACCCCGAACAGTATCCGCCTCTGGCGGAACTACGGGGCGGGCCAAGATTACCGCGTCCAGAGTATGGCGTCCTATCCCTAAGTATGTTTATGCCTTTTAGTACCCAAGACTGCGGGACATGGACTCGAACCATGATTACCTGCTCCAGAGGCAGGCGTCCTACCATTAGACGATCCCGCAGCTTTGGATACTAATTCCTTTTTTAATTTACCGCCCCAAGGTGTATATTTCAACTCCCATTCTTTTTTTCTAACTTCTGATAAAATACTAAAATATTGACTATAGATTAATATCAACGGCCGCCGATGCTTTGTGCTTTTAACCGACCCATTATTATGCCTCCGAATGCGTTCTTCTAAAACATTACAAGTGCCAACATATAATTTATTATCTTTTAAACTTTTTAAATATATAAATAAGGCATAAACATATCGGGACACCGGTAAGATTCTGCGACCTAGGGGCCATTATCCCTAGGCAGCTACGTTGCCGGGACTCCAGTCTGCTAACTCAGACTTAGGGGGACGATCCCGCAATAGTATTTTTAAAAAAACAAACTCACTTGAGCGTAACTGATCTAATTTAAAAAATCAAGTGCTTTATTCCAAACGGCCGCCAAAAGTTGACAAGACGCTAGATAATAAATTGCCAGAGGATTGGTCTTTGGCTTCCTGCGCTATGGCACGAAATTTTAAAGGTAAACCCATTACCTCATTAATAGTCTCATCAATAATCTTTTTTACTTTGGCATTATTTACTCTTTCTAAATGAAGCTTATAATCAAAAGCTACCACAATTTTATCAGCTTCAATCTTTATAGGGTGCGCCACGCTTAAAATAAAAGACAAAGAATGATTATATTCTTTTAACTTTTCAATTAACAACGGCCACTTACTTTTAATCTGTTCTAATTGAATGTTTAATGAATTAGATGCTTTTTGAGAATAATCAACCTTGGTCACTTGCTCTTTAATTGTTGGTTTAACTGCAGTCTGGTTGATATTTTCCATAGAATGATTATTATTTTTTTCACAAATAGCTACCACAGCTAACTCGAATGGCAGTTGGGCTAAATCTGTTTGCTGCCAGCCAACCAGCACTTTTAACCACTGATCCAACATCTCTTGAATACGCATCTGGGTCAATTGTCCGGCAAATTCCACCAAAGTTGCTTCTTGTTCCGAGGTTAAATCAAAAGAGGAAAAACGCGATAAACTGCCGCCCAATTTAATTAACAGTAATTTGCGTAATAATTCTGTTACTTGTTGGTGTAAATATCCTAAATCGCCACCTTCGGCAAAAAAATCATTAATCAACGAAACCGCTTCAGCTGGTTGCCGCTTAACTAAACTAACTAATAATTTTAAAGCTATTTCTAAATCAGAATGCGGCAAAACCAAACTAACTTCACGATCGGTAA
Source organism: uncultured Gammaproteobacteria bacterium (assembly GCA_964530635.1). Classification (GTDB taxonomy): domain Bacteria; phylum Patescibacteriota; class Patescibacteriia; order Veblenbacterales; family UBA10138; genus CAZGYI01. The sequence continues at coordinate 1,933 of CAZGYI010000060.1, forward strand.
TGTTTTTTTCTCCTAACGATAATAACTTTCCCAACGTACTTTCAGCATCTCGTGATGATCCGCCAGACAAACGGGCGATCTCAGTTAACACTTTTTCTTCAATAGTCACACCTTCACTTTTAGTAATTTTGGCTAACCGTTTTACTAAATCATTAGTATGAATTTTATGAAAATCAAAACGTTGGCAACGCGAAATAATTGTTTCCGGTACTTTGTGAATTTCGGTGGTAGCGAGGACAAAAATGGTATGAGCCGGCGGCTCCTCTAAAGTTTTGAGCAAAGCATTAAAAGCTTCCGTGGTAAGCATATGCACTTCATCAATGATGACAATTTTAAAATTTTCCGCTACCGGACCATAAGGAATTCGTTCACGAATTTCTCTAACATCATCAATGCGCCGATTAGAGGCAGCGTCAATTTCCAATAAGTCTAAAGAGTTGCCCTCTTGAATCGCTTTACACGATTCGCATATTTTGCACGGCTCGCTTTCTCCTTTTTTTCTTGTGCGACAATTTAAAGCTTTGGCTAATAATCTAGCCACGGTAGTTTTACCAACCCCCCGTACGCCACAAAACAAGTAGGCGTGAACTACTTTATTGGTTACTATTTCGTTTTCTAAAGTTTTGATAATGTGTTCCTGGCCGATAATTTCAGAAAAAATTTGGGGACGATATTTACGGTAAAGTGTAGTAGTCATAAAGTACTCCCATTGTAAAACAAAAGCAAGCGCTTTGGCAAATCTTAAAAAACCAAGCTCTTTTAAGCCAGCCTATATTTCGATAGTCGCGTTAGCAGAACTATCTGCCTCTGATTTTTTAGTTGATCGATGTTTAGTTTTAGTGGCTTTCTTAATCTCTGGTTCAGCTTCGGTTTCGGCTACTAAAGAACTCTCTTCGCCTAAATTATGCTTTTTTATTACATTCTCCACTGCTGCCCAAGTGGAAGGGGTGCTTTTCGGCACTAAAACTACGATTTCATCGCCTAAATCAGCCTTAAAATAAGTCACGCTGGCTAATAAAATACGAAAATATTGGCCCCGAGATAACACCCTGAATTCATCTGTTTGTTCATCTTTAGTTAAAACACCAACAATTCTTTCTCTTTCTACTGGACCAATCTGTTTATAAATAAAAGAACCATCGGGGCTAATGGTTAATTTCAGTAAATCACCCTCTACTAATTTGGATTTAGAAGCGTAATTAGCCGGCACACTATATAGTTTACCATCTGGACCCACCATATTTTGCCCATCAAAAACACCTTCAATAATTACTGCTCCTTGATCGGTGTGCTGTACAGCAGTACTAGGCGCTTCTAAATTATGGCTATCAATACAATCAATGCCCAAATTTTTCAAAAGTTGGGTAGCGGTATCTAAATTGTTCCTGGCTGCCTCCACCAATTGGCGAATCAACACCAGTTTGTTTGTCTCGTTTGTCATATTTATTTTATTTAATGTTTATATCAAATTTAATCTTTATAAATTTTATTTTTTAAATTTTAATTAGTTTTTTATTGTTATTTAATAATCTTTTTTTAATTTTGATTTTAAATTGGTTTTAAAATTTAATTTTTTTAAAAAAATATTTTATTAATTTAATATTGATATTTGATTTAATCTTAATTTTGTTATTAATCCTAATTTGGTATTTGTGATTTTATCTTTTTTTATATTCTCTATACCTGCCTATTATAAAAAAATACAGCTGTACCTGTCAACTATCTTATGCACAGGCCGAACAATTATTTTATTCGCCCCCGATATAAAAAAATAGTCATTACCTTTGCTTGTGGCTTATCAGCCGTTTGAGCTTCTAGGTTAGAAAAAGGAAAGGCGTAAGATAAAAATTTAGCGCCCCTTTTTAATTCCCGTTTAATTTTCGGCTCTAATTTCTTCATGGCATAAGGAGTGAGAAAACAAAATATCGCATCAGCACAAGATAAATTGGCAGTAAAAAAATCTTGAAAACGTACCTCAATCTTATTTTGCAAACCCGCCAATCTAACTCTAATTTTTGCTAACCAATAAGGAATCAAGGACAACTCAAAACCCACGGCCCGAACGCCAGTGCTCTTTACCGCGGCAATTAACACTCGAGCATCGCCACAACCCAAATCATAAACCAAATCGTCTTTTTTTAATTCGGCTAATTTAATCATTCTGTCAATATCACTTTTAAATAATGGCACCCAAGGTGCCGCACTCAAACTGGCATAAGCTAAACTGCCAAAAATAATGGCTAAGATTAAAAAAATAACTATTTCAACAATAGTTAAGATCATAAAAAATTCCCATATTTATTTTTACAAGGTTTTTTCACTAGTAACTGATTCTTTAGTGGAAACCGAACCAAGTTTGGAGCGCTGCATAATCTCAGCTTCTACTTCTGCTCTGGGTCGGCCAAATTTCTGCCGTGATAACTCCTTTAATTTTTGACTTAAACTGCTATCCCCTAATTGTGGCGGCAAAGTTTTCATATTAAACGGCCTAACTGAGGCATTATCTACTAATAATTTAACATAAGCGTTGTATTGTTCAATATTCACCAAATCATAAGCGCTAAAGACTGGCGCGAATTCTTTAGCTAAAAGTTCAGCATCCTCCACGCCTATTTTAAAACTAATTAAGGTGCCAACCGTACCTAAAACTGCATCGCGAATTTTGGTATCAGCTCCCTGAACTAATTGCTGTAAATATTGATTAGTAACAATCAAATCTAAACGATATTTACGTGCTTCTGATAAAATAGTAGCGATAGAATCAGTAATAAAATTCTGGAACTCATCTATGTATAAATAAAAATCTTTTCTATCTGTTTCAGCTAAAGTAGCGCGCGTCATAGCGGCCATTTGTAATTTGGAAACAATAATTAATCCCAACAAAGAGGAATTTACTTCACCAGTCGTTCCTTTGGATAAATTAACCAAAAGAATCTTCTGTTGATCCATAATTTCCCGGA
>CAZGYI010000061.1:0-4538 GCA_964530635.1 uncultured Gammaproteobacteria bacterium
AGGGCCGCAGCCATTTGAAAAAGCTACGCAGTCTGAGTCCTTAGAACAAGATATTGTTTTATTGACTGGTTCACTATAAAGCGGACCCATTATTCCAAAGGTATTTGAATAAACCGCTTTTCTTCCTTTACATATTTCTGCTAAATTTTGATAATCAGGATATTTAGTAATATTTTCCGAGCAATCATAATAATAAGTAGCAACTAATCTATAGCTGTTAGTAGCCGGGTATTTTTTCTTTCCACAACTAAGATCGCCATCCCAAGTTTCGGTTAAATTTCCATTTTTAAGTATTTTATGCGGTAGTGGCGGCGCCTTACATACAACACAACGTTCTATTTTAGCTTTCTCCCAAGCATTTTTGCTATTATTGTATGCTTCTAACTCCCAGAATTTAGGATCGCATTTCCTCGCCAGCCAAATAGTTTTATCTGAATTGTTAGTTAGAGTAATTTTTATTTCTTTGCCTTGTAAATAGGAATCTTTATCAACTTTTAAAATTATTTCTTTGTTAGTAGCGCAATCTTGCGGACAGTAAAGCGAGCCGCAATCAGTAGTGCAGATATTTCCGGAACAATCGGAGGCAACGCATTTTTCATAAGGTTCGCAAATGCCGTCATCGCAAACAGCGCAATGCATTTCATTTGTTCCGTTTCTATTATAACTTCTGCATTTTTCTCCGGTTTGCTGGCCACTCAAAATACCAAATTCATTTGAGTGAACAATAGTAAGGTCTTGTTCTGGGACAATAATGTGACTATTAGCAGGGTAACCATACCGGTTGGCTTTTTCTTGTGTTAAATATAAATACTTAAGTTGTATTCTATAAACACCAAGGCCAATTATAGGTTGATTTTGCCAAATTTCCCAAATTAATTTTAATTCGTAAGTTTTGCCAGTTCTTATTTTTGTATAATCTTCTTGAAGAGTGGGCATGACTAATTGTTTTAGATTGGGTGGCTGATATATAGTTAACCAAGAATTGTCAGGTAATTTTTCCTGTATGGCCCAATCTGGTAACGTAAAAATACTTTCAGTTAAATTGTTTTTTAGAGTTATTTTTATGTAGTCAGTATTGTTTTGATACTGTGTTTTGTCTGTAGTGAGCGTAATTTCTTTTTGAACTCGCGTTGTCTGACTGTCTGCAAAAAAATTAGGAGAAATAACTGAAAATTCATCTGAATAAATATTAAGACATTCATCAGTTGTGGGATAACAGTATTTTAAAATCATTTGATAACGCCCTTCTTCTAATGTTGAATCAACACATCCCCCAAAATATTCTTGAGGCCAAACAATTTTATACGATTCATTTGGTTTTAAAATAATAGGCCAATCTCTGGTTTTGTTATCTCTAACCTCTGTAGGAGCATTACAATGCGCTTCAGTATAAAGCTCAGATTCAACAGTTCCGTTACTGGTGAATTTTTCAAATTGAAGTGTAGTAAAAGGATTAACCTGACTTGAATCAAAACCAATTTCCTTATTTAAAGTATTATACACTTCGGCTACTATATCTTCTTGTTGAGTAAATAATCCTTTGACCATTTTCAAACTAACCCTGTTCGGTAATGGCGAAAACGCTTCGGTTTCGCAACCCTTGCTGCTGTCTATTCTCTGACATCTATTATTTGAGCAGCCGCATTTCATCTTTTCTGCTTCTTCTTCTGATAAGGCACACCGCCAAACATGGTTTTTTGACAAAGGATGGCTTGACCATTTCTCGGACCATTTTTTGTTGGTACAGGTAGCAAACCCATCCGGATCGTTTCCGGTTAAAACACAATCTGATTCTGATTGACAAAAATGTTTGTCTATAATATTTAATTGACTGTTAGTATTTAGATTTAGTGTGTTAGTGACTGGCTGTTTTTGTTTTTGTGAAATAAATAATAAAAAAGAACTAAAAATTACTATAGCTATAACAGCAAGAAACAAAGTCCTATTTTTCATAAAATTATTCCTTAAGATTTAGAATTTAGATTAATAATTTTTAAAAAAGAATTCTTGGTAATTGAGGATTGATACGAGTAACCACTTCATAATTAATCGTGCCAACTTTTCTAGCTAAATCATCCGCTGATACTTCTTCTCCTCCTTGCTTACCAATTAGTACCACATCATCCCCTACTTTTATATTTTTAATCCGGCTCACATCTACCATAGAAATATTCATACAAATTCTGCCAATAATTGGACAACGCTGGCCGTGAATTAATACTACGCCTTTGTTAGATAACTTTCTATCATACCCTTCCCAATAACCAACTGGAATAGCTGCCATCAGCGTAGGTTTTTTAGTAATATATGATAGCGCATAACCAACCGGCGTGCCTTTGGCTAAATGTTGAATTTCTATGATTTTAGTTTTCCAACTTAAAACCGGCTTAAGCGTAAACTCTCGATGTAATTCTTTTACCATCTGCTGATTTTCTTTGGATGGCCATAAACCATATAAACCAATTCCTAAACGCGCTAAACTTAAATGAGCTTTAGGAGCGCTAGTTATGGCCGCGGTACAGGAAATATGTTGAATAATATCAGCTGGCAAAATATCTTGATTAACTTTAATAAATCTTTTTAAATTCGCCAGCTGTTTTTTTAGAAAAGTTTGATCCTGGTCTTCAGCCGTAGCAAAATGCGAAGCTATGCCTTCCAGTTTAAGATACGGCGACTTAAGAATGGTTCGTACGAACGTACCGGCATCCTTGGGGAACAAACCTAAACGTGCCATACCAGTCTCTAACTTAAGATGTACCAGCGTTCGCTTTCCTGCTATTCTAGAAGCCCTTTCTAAGGCCCTAATTTGCCCTATTTCATAGGCCATAAACGATATGCGGCTCTTTATAGCTTTAGCCAAAATAGGCACATTATAGGGCAAATAATGGCTTAATACCAAAATTGGCAATTTTTTGGCTAATCTTCGCAATTTTAATGCCTCTTCCAAACAAGCTACTCCTAGCCAGTCAATTTTACCTGATTCTTCACAAATTTTGGCTACTAACTCCATACCATGACCATAAGCATTAGATTTAACCACTGCCATTAATTTTGTTTTTTTAGACAACAAACGACGATGAACGCTGGTATTGTGTAACAGCGCTTTTTTGGAAATTTCTAACCAAGAATAAAATTGATGATTCATAAATAATTTAGCCGTCACCCTGAACTTGCCGCGCCCAGTAGAGCCAACGGCTTCTTCTGGATTTCAGGGTCTGGATTCTGAAAATAAATTCAGAATGACAATATTTGCTTGATTATTATAAATTATGATTTTCCTCTAATTACTGTCTTACCATTCATGTAAGATTGCAAAACTTCGGGGATAATTATGCTGCCATCAGCTTGTTGATAATTTTCCAAAATAGCAATAATGGGACGCTCGGAAAATACCGTACCATTTAACATATGAACTAATTTGGATTTTCCGTCAGTATCTTTGAACCTAATATTTAAACGACGCGATTGAAAATCAGTTGTAGTGGAACAGGAATGCGTTTCGCGATATTTACCCTCACTTGGTATCCAGGCTTCTATATCATATTTACGGGCTGCCGGATCACCTAAATCAGCTGTACACATCTTTATTACTTGATAGGGTAATTTTAATCCTTGCATTAATTGTTCTTCTAAACTTAATATAAATTCATTCTCTTCGTCAGATTTATCTGGCGTAGTATAAATAACCATTTCTAATTTATTAAACTGATGTACGCGTAAAATACATCGCGTATCTTTACCATAAGAGCCGGCCTCACGTCTAAAACAAGTGGAAAAAGCCACATAGCGACGCGGCAAATCTTTAAGATTCATTACCTCATCCATATGCATTGGGCCTACTGCTTGTTCGGCTGTACCAACCAAATAAAGTTTATCTTTGTCTAAATGATAAGTTTCTCCTTCTCCTCCGTGTTCTAAATATCCCATAGCGCGCATCGGTCTCTCCCCTATTAATACCGGCGGAATAACCGGTATAAAATTATTTTTTAACATGAGACTAAGTCCATATTGCAAAAGCGCAAACTCTAGTAACACGGCTTCATTTTTTAAATAACTAAAACGCGAGCCAGAAATCTTTCCGGCGCGTTCCATATCAATAAGATCGTGTATTTTAGCTAATTCCAAATAATCCCGCGCTTTAAAATCAAACTTCGGCGGTTTGCCTACTTTTTTAATTACTTCGTTATCTGATTCATCTTTACCAACTTTAACATCTGGTCTTGGTAAATTGGGAATTTCTAAAAGCAAAACTTCTAGTTTTTCAGCCACTGCTTTTAATTCATTTTCTTTAGATTTTAGCACTTCTTTTTGTTTCTTAGCCGCTTCCCTATCTTCTATTTTACCATGTCGGCCCTGGCGTAAAGTATCAACTTCAGTTTGCAAAGCGCGACGCTTTTCATCTAAATCTAAAATGGCTTTAATATCTATTTTACACCCTTTGGCTTCAACGCCCTTTTCCACCTCCTTGGGATTATCACGAATTAATTTAATGTCTAGCATGATATTTCTTTAGTTAAGATTTTATTAGAAAATGAGTA
>CAZGYI010000062.1:0-4277 GCA_964530635.1 uncultured Gammaproteobacteria bacterium
CAAATTTCGCTATTAAATGCTATTTAAAAGGGCGAGATTCAAGTAAGCTATAATAAATATAGAATATGAAGCAAAAAGTTTTTATTGCACTTTCCGGAGGAGTTGATTCAGCCGTATCTGCTTATCTTTTAAAGCAACAGGGTTTTAATGTGTATGGAGTTTATATGAAGAATTGGACCGGGACTCATCTTAATTTGGCTGGCGAATGCCAGTGGACAAAAGAGCGTGATGATGCCAAGGCGGTGGCAAAATATTTGAAAATTCCTTTTAGGATTTGGGATTTTGAGCGCGAATATAGAAAATGGGTCATAGATTATTTTTTTAAAGAATATAAAAATGGCCGCACACCTAATCCTGATGTCAGATGTAATCAATATGTAAAAATTCCATTGTTTTTAAAACGTGCTTTAGAAGAAGGGGCTGATTATATTGCCACAGGACATTATGCCAGAAAACCCAAAACCCAAAACCCAAAACCCAAAACATTTTATCAATTATTAAATGGGAAAGATCCAGAAAAGGATCAGTCATATTTTTTATATACTTTAACGCAGCACCAGTTAAAACATCTTTTATTTCCAGTAGGGGAATTAACTAAAAATAAAGTACGGCAAATAGCCCACCGCGTTGGTTTGTCTGTAGCTCAAAAACCAGATAGCGTAGGAATTTGTTTTGTGGGTGAAGTTAAAGTAGAGGATTTTTTGCGTACTAGAATTAAAGAAAAGCCCGGGTCAATTATAGATTTACATGGCAATAAATTAGGCTTACATAAAGGTTTGGCTTTTTATACTATTGGTCAGCGGCATGGCTTGGGTTTAGGTGGAGGACCTTGGTATGTAGTAGGTAGGAAATGGAAAGCTAATATTTTAATCGTGGGAAAATTACAAGAGCAAAGACATTTGTTAGCCAGCACTTTAGTAACTACTCGACCGCATTGGATTTCAGGCGCGCCAAAATTGCCAGCACGATTTTTAGTACGCCATCGCTACCGACACCCAGTTTATCCCGCTAAGGTTATGCGGCACGGTTTATTTTTAGTAGTTAAATTTTATAAATCCCAGCGTGCGATTACTCCAGGACAATCTGTTGTATTTTATAGGCCTGTTGGACGCGGGTCGCGAAGTGACCTTTATGTCCTCGGTGGCGCGGTGATAAATAAAGTTGAAAAGAAAGGATTTCTTTGGTAAAAAATTCTAATATTTTCTATGTCAAGCCGCGTCTGGCCGCTCGGTGGCTACCCATATGCCAAGCATATGGGTATGCCCGCCACCTCGCTGTCGTTTTGCGATCCAGACGCGGGAATATCTATTTGCGCTCTGAGTCCCCAATGCCAAGCATTGGGGCGTGTCGCGAAGGCGGTCAAAAAAATGTCTGGTCAGGCATTTTTTTGATTAAGCGAGATAAAGTTAAAAGGAGATTTATATGGAAAAGAAGTATTAGAGTTTGACAAGTTTTCAGTTTTAGTATATCTTTAGCATTATACTTTTATTAACTATTCTATGAAAAATAGCCAAAGTTATATTACTAAACAAGGATTCGTTAAACTTCAGCAAGAGTTGATTGAGCTTAAAGAAGCACGGCGCGATATTGCTAGTCGTATTCAAGAGGCTAAGGAATTGGGCGATTTGTCGGAAAATGCCGAATATCAAGAAGCAAAAAATGCGCAGGCTTTTAACGAGGGCCGTATTTTAGATATTGAAAATATTTTAAAAAATGCGGAAGTGATTGAAGAAAACAATCATGATAATCAAACAATTCGGGTTGGTTGTACTATTAAAGTTAAAAGCGGGCAAGCAGAGCATCAATATAAAATTGTCGGCTCAAATGAGGCAGATCCAGTCAAAGGGTTTATTTCTAACGAGTCGCCCTTGGGTGTTGCGTTTATGGATAAGAAAGTAGGAGATATAGTAGAGGTTGAGGTGCCTAAAGGTTTAGTTAAGTATAAAATTATTTCGATTGAGTAATTAATTGTCTGTTAATATACTTCTCCCACTATTTGATAATGGTGGTTTTTAGTTATAAACATTTTTTAGTATTATAGATTTATGAGTTATTTTATTATTATTCGCGGACCGTTAGGCAGTGGAAAAACAATTATCGCTCGAAAACTAGCTGAAGTTTTAAGGGCAGAATATATATCCATTGATGAAATTTTAGAAAAGCATGGTTTAGATAAAGTTGCGCCAAGAGAGGAATGCATTCCTGCTGCTAATTTTATTAAAGCAAATACTTTAGTGTTGCCCAAAGCTATAAAATACCTTCAGAAGAGGAAGGTGGTAATTTTTGATGCTTGTTTCTATCATCAAGAACAAATCAAAATTTTATACAAAACTTTCCATTTATGGGTTATATATTTACTCTAAAAGCACCCCTTAAGGTATGTATTAGTAGAGATAACAAGAGAATGAAAGCACATGGTAAAAAGGCTGCCCAGGCGGTTTATAAATTAGTATCCAGATTTGAATATGGCATTTCCATCAACGCAACAAAACCAATAGATAATTGCGTTAAGGAAATATTATCTCATTTACCTGTAAATCAAGTTCCAACTTTGTATAACCGGATCTTATAAATAGCGTCTTAAGTTTTTAGTTTGTCTTTTTACCCATTTTCCCATAAAATAAAGGTATTATGGGTTTAAGAGAACAAGAGGAAATTAAAAGCCGGCAGGATAAATTTAGTCGGGCTAAAAAACTAGGTCACAGTTACCCAGCTGTTTTTAATAAAGAATTTAATATTGCTGATTTATTAGCCAAAACTGCGGTTGGTAAATTACCAGAGTTAACTGATGATATTAAAATTTCCGGCAAAGCGTTACAGACCGCGGGCCGCTTAATGACCTTGCGTCCACATGGCAAATTGATTTTTGCCCATATTCAAGATCAGTCAGGTAAAATGCAAATTGCCTTTACGGAAAATAGTTGTGAGGCAAAAGTTTGGCAATTAGCTAATCTTTTGGATATTGGCGATATTATTGGCGTTAAGGGAATTTTAGTTAAAACCAAAAGAGGCGAGATTACTTTGTTGTGTTTAGAAGTTGAGTTACTAGCCAAAGCTTTACATCCTTTACCAGAAAAATATCATGGATTAAAAGATGTTGAAACTAGATTACGCCAGCGTTATTTGGATTTAATAGCCAGTTCAGAAACTCGTGAACTATTTGTTAAGAAATCTTTGTTTTGGCAGAGCGTGCGCGAATTTTTAACTAAAGCCGGATTTATGGAAGTAGATACACCAGCTTTGGAAGCTGTAACCGGCGGCGCTGATGCCAATCCGTTCCGCACCCATCACGACAAATTAGATCAAGATTTTTATTTGCGTATTTCATTAGAGCTCCCGCTTAAAAAATTATTAGTTGGCGGTTTTGAAAAAGTTTTTGAAATTGGTAAAGTTTTCCGCAACGAAGGAATTGATACTGAACATTTACAAGATTATGATATGTGCGAATTTTACTGGGCTTATGCTGATTACAATATGTTGATGGATTTTACCGAAAAGATGTATCAGGAAATTGTCAGAAAAGTCGTTGGCGGCTTAAAAACTACTTATCAAGGAAAAACGATTGATTGGGGCGGCAAGTGGCCTAAAAAAGATTACTTTGAATTGATTAAAGAAATTTCCGGTGTTGATTTGACTGCTAAAAAAGACATTAAAGAACTTCGTAAATTGTTGGAAAAAAATAAAGTCCGCTACGAAGAATCTATGGGCGTCGGAAGATTAATTGATTTGTTTTGGAAAAAATTAGTTAGGCCAAAAGTGCAAGGTCCGATATTTTTAATAAATCACCCAGTAGAAGTTTCGCCTTTAGCTAAACGCGACCCTAAAAATCTAGAGCGCGTGCAAAGAATGCAAATTATTGTTGCCGGCTCGGAACTTGGCAATGGTTTTTCCGAGCTTAACGACCCGGTAGATCAGCGAGCTAGATTTGAAGAGCAGGCTAAATTACGCGAAGCAGGTGATAGTGAAGCAATGATGTTAGATGAAGACTTTATTACAGCCTTGGAATATGGTATGCCACCAGCCGCTGGTTTTGGCTTTAGCGAGAGATTATTTGCCTTTATTATGGATAAACCCGTGCGGGAAACAGTGCTGTTTCCGCCTATGAGAGACAAACATTTATGAATTAATAATTAAGGAGTATATATTATGAGAGATAAATTAATTATTTTTGGATTAATTTTATTATCTATTAGCTTTATACTTTTTATAGTTAAAGAGTTAATGAGATGGTTACAAAACTCTGTTTTTGGTGTAAAATAAGGGTATAAGCATTAAGC
>CAZGYI010000063.1:0-885 GCA_964530635.1 uncultured Gammaproteobacteria bacterium
AATAATTTTGATTCTTTGTTCCCGCCGCAAAACCAAAATCCGCCTTCTGAAACGGCTCCGGCTTTCGTTCCCGCTCCTTTTACTTTCAGTAACATAAAAGGGTAAAATAATTAAGGAATAGTTTGCTTTAAAAAGCAAACATTATCATTATACGCTTTTATGAGGATTAAGGGAATTTTGTAATTCAAAGTAGGATATCAACGAAAACTCCCCCATTTTTGATGGAGGAGTTTTTTGAAAAAAATTTATCGTGTAACCACTAACGGAGCTAATCGTGTTATTGTTGGTTCTGTGGCAGTTGCTATTATAGATAGTCTCCCAGTATCATTATCATAATAATAGGAATACCCAATGCTTGGAGCTGTTGCGCCTGCAGGATCAGTTGGCAAGGAAGGTATATAAGTTGGTACTAAGCAACCAAAATCTCCAACCGCAGCTCCACCAGGTGTAATATTTATGGTTGTGGTTGCTTTATTAGCGAAAGTTGGACACGTATGTGTTTGTGTACCAATGGTGAAAGTACCATTAAAGGCACCTTTACCATCAGCTATACGTTGTCCTACTGCATTCAAAATCGAGTTTAAATTACTTATTCTTTGACTATCCCTGCCTTGCGCGAACTGTCTTGCTGGGTTTATGGCTATTAAGACTACAGTTGCCAAAATGGCTATCATACCAATAACAACTAAAATTTCTATTAAAGTAAAGCCAGCTTTTAGTAAATAGCGTTTAGCGTTTAGGTTTTTCATATATTATATGTTGTTAACCTCGGTTAAATAATTTTCTTAGCAAAATATATATTGCAAAATTATTTAACGGGGTAAATTATTAATTTTTAATTAACATTTGCCCTCATCTTTACAGATGGAGCAAGCCAACCTTTAC
>CAZGYI010000063.1:895-4260 GCA_964530635.1 uncultured Gammaproteobacteria bacterium
CGCCCCTTAAGGCGGCTGTAGCCGTGTCATAAATGGCAAGGCGGCCTCCAATGGGTTTCTCTAACAGACAAATTTTTAAATTTTTATTTGATAATTCAAAATACTAGCAAATATTACGGAATACTACAAGCCCCGGTATAGTTAGGAAATTCTTCCCAAGTTAATACATTAAAATTACTCGCGCCCAAAGCTCCAGTAACTTTTAAATTGCTAATAGCTTTGTTAAAGGTTACTTGAACCGACATTGGTAATAGAGCAAATTTTACAAACTTTTTTTCTAATTGAACTTAAACAATTGTCCCCTACACTTACGCATTTGTCGTACGCAGAATTGTTAATACTAGGGTCTTTTGCAATGTCTAAAAAAGCAGCATTCACACAAGCTTCGGCAAGACCTAGGCTAACTCCCTTAGATTCATACTCAAGCTGGCTAAACCTTCCAAAATACCCTGCGCCCGCTACAACAGAACCAATTATGAGCAAAACAGCCATTACTACTACTACGGTAATTAATGCAATATATCCCCGATTAGAGTTTACGGACACATTCTGTGTCCTAACTCTAACGGGGCGAGCCCCCTTCACTTGGCCCGTTAAAGACAGGAAACGTTTTAGACGATTTTTCAAATATTTTTTTCCCGGTCCTGATTTCAAAAACTTTTCTCTCATAAAAGCGTCTTGCCGATTTAAACATGCCTCATAATAAATCAATTTAAATGGACCCCTGCCTTTAATAGATACCACTTCGCCATTTTGATGAAGACTAAAACGTTTCCGTAAGTCATCGGTCGCGCCAGTATACAATCTACCATCTTTTTTACTTAATAAAATATAAGTATAAAACATTAATAGACTTTAATGGGCTACTTTCTTAGATACTTTACTGTTTTAAAGTTTTGGATAATGGCTTTGCCGTCATAGGTGCGGGTGGTTAAAGTAAAAGTGGCTTTTACCCACTCCGGTCCGGTGAGTGTTCCTTGATGATCGTATTGTAAATTTGTTACTGAAACATTATCATTATTTAATCTTACAAAATCCGTCCCGTTCCTAGCCATTTTTATATCACCGCTGTCAAATTTTATTACTAAATCGGGAATGGACACATTGGTCTTATTTACCTGTAAAAGTTGGCCTTGCGAGCCTAAAATTGGCAAGTCTATTGGATTAGGATTATTTAAACCAGTTAAAGCCCAGTCTATTTTAGAAAGTAAAAAACTTCCCTCTTGCTGAAGCATAACTTTTGCGCTTACTCTTTTGCTCCCTTCTGTAATGCCCATTACTCCTACAAACACGCCAGTCATTATAATGGCAAACAGGCCAATATAAACAAGGGATTCTATAAGAGTAAACCCCTCTATGTTAAGGTGCTTCTTTGTCATCTTCCGGGTCATAAGACAAAGGATTGTTAGGATTTCCATCTGTATGGCACTGGGGATCTAATATATCTATTTTTCCGTCACCGTCATTGTCAACTTTATCGGAACACTGCGCAGGCCGTATGATTCTTAAAGCGTGGTTTTGGTTATTCGATGTAAAAATAAAACCATTCTCGTAATCCACGCCCGTCGTATAATTAGAAAAATTAAATGCGCTAACTAACCCGATTGAGGGCAAGTTAGATACATCCAAAACTCCAAACCCCGAACCAGAAGCGTTCATTGTGACAAATGCATACTTGCCTACTACGCGAATGCCGGTAATTTTAGTTCCACTTTGAAAACTTACATTAGAAAGATCTTGTAAATTAACTGAGGTAATTTCTTCTGGATTTAAAGGATTAGTAATATCTATTATAAAAAAATCTCTCTCTTTAGGTTTGTTTTTATTTACAGCCTCTCTTCCTAAATACAATTTATTACCCATAACAAAAAGGTTTGTACCATCTTTGTCATTAGCGACTCCATCGGAATTCTTAGCATCAAATGAACCCACCTGGTTAATATTAGCGGGATTGGAAATATCTAATACTATTAATTCTTCAACGTTACCAGAGGTTGCTAGATAGGCATAGTTGCCTTTTACAACAATATCGTTAATATTATGATTGACGTTGTAACTTCCTAAAAATACTGGGTTAGAAGGAGTTGAAACATCATAAATAAAAAATTCATGATTTTGTGTTGGACTAAAAGCACTTAAATATTGTGTTCCTAAAAATACTTTTTTATTGTAATAAAAAATACTCCTTGCACCTGGGCAGTTGCTTCCGGGGCAAGTGAGTCCTGCAGTTAGTGTAGGAAAAGTGCTTGAGGAGCTAAGTAACCAAGCAGGCGAAGTTGGGTTAGTAACTTCAATGACCTGTAATTGCCCTGATCTTGAATCATTTCCAATAAAAGCATAAATTTTATTATCAATTTTAGCTACATCTATACCAGTTAGATTAGTTGAGAGTTTAAAACTTGATTTAATTGGCGGTATCACTTGGGTTAATAGATTAGTTCCGTCCAAGATAAAAAAATTATCTTTATTGGAATTAGCTGTCATATAAACATAAGATTCTAAAACATCTATATCAGTAGCTGGAGTTCCTGCATCTGAATTCACTGTTGGGTTATCGCCTAAACTCAAGTCTTTTTTTAACTCACGAGAAACCAATGTATTAGGTTGTGTCCACCCATCTGGCCCTTTATCAGTTTCACAATCGCCAGTTAAAGCAATCATGAGTGGAATATTCGATAGGTTACTGGAAAGTTCTGCTTTTAAAGTTCTGCCGTTTTCTGCTTGCCAAGTAACTCTACTCACCAACTCCTTACTGCATTGTGCAGTGCCTGCCATAGGAACATCTAATCGAGTAGTGTATATATCTTCAGCGCCACTTACAGAATCTACAGAATCATAATTATTCCTGCCTTTTTGCATGCCTTCTTCAAGCATCCTTTGCGCTATTTTTAAGGCTTCGGCAGAAGCGCGCGTGTCTGTAGACATAGTCTGGCTACCAAACACCACTATAGTGGTTGCGGTAATGGTTAAAACCACCAAAAATAAAGCCACCATTATTTCAACTGTGCTGAATCCCCGATTAGAGTTTACGGACACATTCTGTGTCCTAACTCTAACAGGGTGAACCTCCTTAAAGCCTGCGGTCGCCTTTGGCGACCTGTCTCTAACGGAGCATTAAAACCTGCAAAAGCTTTTAGCGACCTACTTCTAACGAGGCGAGTTCTATTTTCTAATTTTTGCACTGATTTTGATATATTATAGTGGATATATATTATCCACCCATTAATTAGTCCAAGCAATCCTGCCTTCGCTGTTTATGTTAATGTCTAAAGCCCCACTGTTTAAAGACAAAGTCCCGCCTGCGGTAACACTTCCATCCAATTGGTTAAATACAACGGTAAACCCAGACGGGCTTTTGCTTATGC
>CAZGYI010000064.1:0-4125 GCA_964530635.1 uncultured Gammaproteobacteria bacterium
TCATCGAAATGTACTATCAATTAAGGAAATTTTAGGTTAATTCAAGTAATCTATGATAATACCTTTTTCATAATTTTATTTTACGATTATTTTATTAATTCATCAACGCTTATCTCAAGGGCTTTGGCGATTTTCTTGAGAGTATCAAGCGTTGGATTCTGGTTTTTACCAGCTTCAATTTTTATAATTGTATTGTTGGCGACATCGGCCAATCTCGCCAATTTTTCTTGGGAAAGCCCTTTGGCTTCCCTCAACTTTCTTAAATTTTTGGTTATGTTTGACATGCTAATATTGTGGTAGTAGAATTAAAGTATTAGATTATATTTCCCTTCAACTACTTTAATACTACACCAAAAATTAAGAAAAGTAAATAACAATTTATTGGCGGCGCATTTCGCAAAGCAAAATACGAATCTTGGCGGCGGCGAAAGCCCTCCTTCGCCTTTTGGCTTCGGGCGGGCAAGGCGAGGGCGGGCAAAAATTCCCTGCCTGCCGGCAGGCAGGCTTCTCCCCAACCTTCCTTTTTGCCCGCCCGAGCGGTTTGGTTCTTGCCGCGCCGCAGGCGCGGCATCAGTTCCGTCCAAAGTAGGTTCGGACTTTGTCGTATAATTCCACCAAGACTAAACTTTCCGATTTTTGGCCGACGAGATTGGCCGCGCTTCGCGCGGCTGAATCAATCGGCAAAATTCCTGAAAGTTTAATTCTGGTGGACCCGGCGGGACTCGAACCCGCGATCTCGTGCATGCCATGCACGCGCTTTTCCTCTAAGCTACGAGCCCACAAATTGAATCGGATATTTTTGTTAATTCCCAAAACACTTCAGCTGAAAAATAATCAATTCTACAGACTCCTTTATAATCCTTATTTTTAGTAGTTTTCCCGATAGTTCTAGAATCTACCCTGGCTTTATAAAACTGAGTCTTTGATATCCCAGTAATATCTAACCAAAACTGTTCTAATTTTTCAATATCCTGATCTGCTCTTAATTGAACTGTGCAACGAAATTTGCTTTCGTTAATAGAATAGCATTTTCTTAATAAATATAAAAACAGTTTAACAATTCTTGGATTTGAATTACCAAAAACTACAAAACCTGTAGATTTTGAGCCTTCGCCTAAATACAGCATTGCTAATACAATCTTAGCTATATTAATATTGTCTGCTAGTGGCGCAAGATGAGATATCCGTGCGGTAATAGAATCCAGATATCTATTTCTAAGCAACTTGTTTGTTTCTAATGCTATTTGTCTAACATTATTTATATTGAGCAATTTTTTCCTAAACAATTCTTTTTTTATATCTGGTGACAATATTAAACCTTTAAACCATCCTGATAAGGTACTTTTAGGAATATTTATTCCCAAAATCTGATTGATTTGTAAATAGGTTTTCCCTTGTTTTCTTAAGATAAAAACCTGTTGTTTTACTTCCTTGCTATAATTCATACTCATATCATACCATAGAATTCCTGTATGTGTAAATATAAGGTTCGAATTTAAAATGTTCCACGTGGAACATTTTTAAATTTATCAATAATAGCCAAAACCGGAAATACAATGACTGCTTTTATTATTCTAATCAGTCTTTGCGGCTGCCTGATTAAACGCCATAACCACTCCAAACCTATTTTTCTAAAAAATTCTGGGGCCCTTAAAATATTACCACTTAAATAATCAAAAACACCACCAACGCCAATAGCTACTTTTACTGACTTGAGTTGTGGCAAATAACAATCTATCCATTTTTCCTGTTTTGGCGCGCCAAAACCAACTAATAAAATGTCTGGCTGTTTTTTGTTTATCTCATTAATCAACTCATCGTTAGTGTTATCTTGAAAAGGAAATTTTGAATATTTATCAAACACTGGGCCAATTTTTACACCAGAGATATTAATTTTCCCATATTTTATTGATAAATTATGTGTCGTTTTTTGTAAAATAAAATCTGAAAAACCAGTAAAAAATAGGGAATACGAGTATTTTTTAGAATCTCTGGCTAAGGCTTGTATCAAATCCACCCCAGTAACTCGACTATTTTTTAGGGGCTTGCTAAATAAGTAACCCAATAAAACTAGTCCAAAACCATCAGCTAATTTTAAATCAGCTCTAGCTAAAATCTGATGATAATCAGAATCTGCTTTTGCTTGAAGCAGTATTTCCGGATTAGCAGTCACTATTAAATGCTGCTTGCCATCAGTTAAAAACCCTCTGATTTTAGTCAACGCCTCTTCCAACGATAAATCATCTATTTTAATCTTGAAAATTTCTAACATAAAGTCATACTCGGTTTTTAATAAAAATTATGTGGTGGACCTAGGCGGAATCGAACCGCCGTCTGCGCAATGCGAATGCGCCGTTCTGCCGCTGAACTATAGGCCCTCATCCGCCTCATCAGTATAAATTAAACATACATCAATTATTTTTATTTAGAATGGGACTGTTTCCCATCTACCATCGCCCGTGCCCCCAAGAGGAATCGAACCTGTATCTTTCCCTTAGGACGGGACTGCTCTATCCGTTGAGCTATGGGGGCTCAGGCCGTGGCAGATAGGTACCCCTAAATACAACACAAGAGCTATCTGCTTTAATAAGGCTTAATTATTAATATAATATAGCAAATAAGTTAAGATTTAATTGATCCAGCAAATCACGACTTAAGACTACCTAAATCAATAAATTATGACAATAATTTTCTAACCCACCTTAATCCACTATGGTGGATTTTGGCGAGCAGGATGTGATTTTATCCATCAATTAAATAGTAAACAAACTTTCGTAACCAAACAACTAAAATAGTTTATTTTGACTATTATCTATAAAAATATTACAATAGCGTTGCTTTTCATTATTAAACTATAAGCTTATGTTTTCTAAAGATACATCATCTAATCAAGCTGAAACTGTCATTAGTTCAGCCATTAAAGTAGAAGGGGATTTAAACTCGGTTGGGGATATTATTATTGACGGCAAGGTTCACGGCACAGTAATCACCAAAGCTAATTTATTAGTTGGCGAAAAAGCGGAAATTACCGCCAATATTAAAGCGGCTAATGCCAAAGTGGCTGGCTATATTAAGGGTAATCTAGAAATTGCTGGCAAACTAGAATTAAACGCTACTAGCAAAATAGATGGCGATATAATTGCTAAAATATTAGTAGTAACTGAAGGAGCGCATTTAAATGGTCATTGCCAAATGGAAATGCCGGTTAAAGAGGAATTGGCTGCCGCCAATACTAAAAGTTCTAAAAAATTTCCCGCTTTATAAACTAAAAACTTTTAGTACCGGCGTTTTATTTTATGCCGTACTTTTATTTATACGATACTTATACCAGCGACCGCAACCATACTAACACTTTGATAAGAATTGAAAATGCTCTTACTGATCTTGGTATCCAAGGTAAAGTCGGTCGGTTGACAATTCTAAAAAGCACCAAAGACTTAATTGATACAGCCATTAAAGATGGCGCTGATACTATTGTGGCTGTAGGCAATGATCTAACTATCAGCAAAGTAGCTACAGCCTTAGTCGGTAAAAAACAAGAAATTACTCTAGGCATTATACCCATTGGTGGAAAAAATCAATTTATTGCTAAACTTTTAGGCATACCGACTGATGTTTTGGCTTGTCATGTTTTATCTAGTAGAATTATAGAACAAATTGATTTGGGTAAAATAAATAGCCAATATTTTATCCGCTCAGTAACCACAGTTGGCGCGCCAATAATAATTTGCGACGACCAATTTACCTTAGCTTTAAACCAGCCACATGCTATTAAAATCTCTAATTTAGATAGCTGGGAATTAAATGGGCAAACAAAAATAGCTAATCCTAAAAATAAATTGTTAGAAACTGTACTTATTCCTCTGCCCCAAAAAGGATTCTTGGGGTTTAGTAAAAAACAGCTAAATCAAGGATC
Source organism: uncultured Gammaproteobacteria bacterium (assembly GCA_964530635.1). Lineage (GTDB taxonomy): Bacteria > Patescibacteriota > Patescibacteriia > Veblenbacterales > UBA10138 > CAZGYI01. The sequence goes on from CAZGYI010000064.1 coordinate 3,917, forward strand.
GCAATTAATTATGGAATCATGCAAAATTATTTCTCCAGGGAACCCTTTGCCAATAGTAGTGGACGGCGAGAGAGTTTTAAAAACTCCAGTCACTATCAAAATTGCCTCTCAACAAATTAGAGTTATTGTGGGGAAAAAGAGACTGATTTAATAAAATAAATTACTGCGGTCTAAAGCCCGCGGTATTAACGGTCTTGGTTTTGAATCTT
>CAZGYI010000065.1:0-4031 GCA_964530635.1 uncultured Gammaproteobacteria bacterium
AGCTTTACCTTCTTTTAAGAAAGGAAAAATTTTGTTGGTGGGTTTAGGAGAAAAAAATAAATGGAATTTTAGAAAAGCGATATTGACAAGCCGTTTGATTATTCAGCAAGCCAAGACTTATAAAATTAAATCTTTAGCTTTGGCTTTGGAATTACTAAGCGCTAATGGTTGTAGTACTGAAAAATTGGCGCAGACTGTGGCGGAAAATATGATTATGGCCAGTTATGCTTTTGATTTGTATAAAAAAGAAAAAGAAACATTTACTACTTCTTTAGTGGTTTTTTTAGTAAATAAAATGACTTTTAAATCAAGTGTAGCCGGTATTAAAATTGGAGAAGTGGTTGGCGAACAAGTAAATTATGCGCGCAACTTGGGCAATACTCCGGGTGGCGATATGACCCCGTCTTTATTAGCGCAAAAAGCCAAAGAATTAGGCAAAGCAGCTGGTTTTAAAGTTAAGATTTTGGGAAAAAAAGAGATGTCCAAATTAAAAATGGGCGCGGTTTTGGGTGTAGCTAAAGGATCTAGTGAAGAGCCTAAATTTATAATTATGGAGTATTGGGGTGTGGCTAAAAAAGAAAAGCCCTATGTATTTGTAGGTAAAGGAGTTACTTTTGATAGCGGTGGTTTGCATTTAAAGCCAGATAAAGGTATGGACGATATGTGGATGGACATGTTAGGCGGCGCGGCAGTAATCTCGGCTATTGGCGCTATTGCTAAATTAAAGCTGCCGGTTAATGTAGTTGGTTTAGTGCCAGCAGTGGAAAATATGCCCGGGTCAGCCAGTTTAAGGCCAGGTGATTTATTAAAAAGTTTATCTGGTAAAACCATTGAGGTTTTAAATACCGATGCCGAGGGAAGAATAATTTTAGCCGATGCTTTAACTTATGCCGAAAAATATAAGCCGCAATTGGTGATAGATATTGCTACTTTGACCGGCGCTTGTATGATAGCTTTAGGTTTAAAAATTTCTGGTTTATTAACACCCGACGCGAAGTTAGAAAATAAACTAAGAGCAGTAGGCGAACAATCTGGTGATTATGTTTGGCCCTTGCCGATGTGGCAAGAATACGAAGAAGAGATTAAAGGCACTTTTGGCGATGTACAAAATGTGGGTAGGACTAAATTTGGTGACGCTGTCAATGCTGCCATGTTTTTGTATCAGTTTGCTAAAAAATATCCTTGGGCACATTTGGATATTGCACCAACTATGAAAACTGTCGAGGGGCAATATTTAGCCAAAGGCGCTTCAGGTGTGGGCGTAAGATTTTTAGTGGAGTTGGTAAAGAGTTGATTTTAGTAGTAGAATTTGGTTTATGTTTTTTAAGAAATTTATAAAATTAGTACTGATAGCGGCAGTTATTGTTGGTAGCTGGTTTTTTGTTGCAATATTTTTAGCAGAAGTTGATAATGGTATTATTATCTTTAATACAGTTTATATAAATACGAAGTTAGGAGAGATTCTTGCTTATCTTATTTCCGCAATACTAAGCGTTGGGTTTTTTGTTTTTGGTTTACTAAAGATTAAATGGGAACTAAAGATGCAAAACGAAGGCGTATTAGGATTAATTGTTCGTAGTATATTACTTTTTCTTTTCTGTACCGTTGTGTTTGGAATACTGTTGTTTTATTTAATGATTTTATTATCGCCAGGGTCTATTGATATCTTTCCGATGTAGAGAGTTAGATTTTTAGTGGAGTTGGCTCGCTCGGAGGGAGATTATAAAAATTAATAATTTAAAAAATTATGCAATTAGCGCAAGGCGGTCTTAATGAATTTGCTAATAGTACCAATTTAGGAGAAACAGATTTAATTCCAGCTGTGGCTAATGTTATTAATATCTTGTTGGGTATTTTGGGAGTAATTGTAGTGGTAGGTATTTTGTATGGTGGTTTCCGTATGATGACTTCTGGTGGCAATGAAGAACAGAAATCTAGCGGTCAGAAGATTGTTGTAGCTGGGGTGTGATTGGTTTGGTGATTATTTTAGCAGCTTTTGCCATTGCTTCATTTGTGATGGGTAATCTAACAGCTGAGCTTAATGCTAACATTTGATAATTAATCCTAAAAATGCCGCCCCCGTCCGCTTGACACTTTTTCAATATTTATGTACACTAAGAATGCTTTGAGTGGTTTATCCACAAAAGCTACGAATTAACTGATTTTAGCGGATTTTATCAATAAATTTAAGTCAATAAATTTAAGATTATATGGGAAACAACCAGCTTTTAATTATTAAAGTAGGCGGCCTATTGGTGTAAGCTTGTTTTAAAGTCGGATGTTGTTTGAAAGTCGCTTGCTGGAAGCGATTTTTTGTTTCTCTAAAAACTTTGACAAAAAATAACACAACTTTCTTGAGTTCATAAATAGCTGATTGTAGTTTGTGATTTCAAGCTTATTTGTGAATTGACCTTTGACAATTTAAGAGCGTAAGTAAAGAATTATTAAATTAAAATTGGGTAACCGCAACAAACAAGAATGAATTTAGTATTCATTCTTGTGGTTAAACAAATACAAGTGCAAATGGTGGATGCCTTGGTACGAAACGACGATGAAGGACGTCGCAGCCTGCGATAAGCCTCGGGGAGGTGGCAAGCAACCTTTGATCCGGGGATGTCCGAATGGGGAAACCCGATCCAATGGAAGATTGGATCATCATTATCTGAATTCATAGGATAATGAAGATAACCTGGGGAACTGAAACATCTAAGTACCCAGAGGAAAAGAAAACAACGAATGCGTTAAATTACTTTTTGTTCATCCCGCCTTCAGGTGGGGTGAATAAGACTGTAGTTTTTCGCTCATTCCCTTAGTAGTGGCGAGCGAACAGGGAACAGCCTAAATCTTACGAAGCCAGCGGTTTTAGAGTTTTATCTTCGGATATTATTTTAAGACAGTTAAAGATTCCTCGATCAATGCTTCGCAAGAGGTTGAAAGTTAGTAATGCTTAGGAACGAGCGAATCCTAAGGGAGCTTTAAAAGTCAGAACTTCCCTAGTTGAACTCCGTGGAAACGGGGACCAAAGAAGGTGATAGTCCTGTAAGCGAAAGGGGTTTTGTGCTCCTAATTATTAATCTTGAGTACCACGGGACCCGTGAAATCCTGTGGGAAGCCGGCGTGACTATGCGTCAAGGCTAAATACGTTTCGTAACCGATAGTGAACTAGTACCGTGAGGGAAAGGTGAAAAGCACCCCGGAAGGGGAATGAAATAGTATCTGAAACCATTTGCTTACAAAGAGTCAGAGCGTTCGTGCCTCACTTAAGTTCGGCACTCCTAAATGAAAAATGTAAAAGTCAAAATGCAAAATTATGGAGTAAAAATTTTTTCTGAAATTTTTACAAAATGATTTTATCTAAATTTTAAATTTTGATTTTTTAATTTTAAATTTAGCGAAGTAACGAGCTTAAGCGAGGTACGAGCGTAATGGCGTTCCTATTGAAGAATGAACCAACGAGTTAGTTGGTAGTAGCTTTAGATTAAATCCTACGGGATGGAATCACAGTGAAAGCGAGGCTTAACCGCCGATATGAATTTGAAAAGTGGCTTGTCCCGATCTATCGGGATTATCCGCTTTTCTTATTCAAAGGCTGCTATCACTAGACCCGAAACCGGGTGATCTAGCCATGAGCAGGGCGAAATACGGGTAAAACCGTGTGGAGGCCCGAACCCACGCGCTGTGCAAAACGCGGGGATGATTTGTGGCTAGCGGAGAAATTCCAATCGAACCCGGAAATAGCTGGTTCTCCTCGAAATAGCTTTAGGGCTAGCCTGTTTTATTGGTATTGATGGTAGAGCACTGAATGGATTGTCATGGCGCAAGCCTAGATAGTCCAACCAAACTCCGAATGTCAATACTTTATTTAAGAAACAGAGTCAGACTGTGGGGGCTAAGCTCCACTAGTCAAAAGGGAAACAGCCCATGATCGCCAAGTAAGGTCCCTAAATTCAAGCTCAGTGTTAAAGGTAGTCTTGTCGCTTACACAACTAGGAGGTTGGCTTAGAAGCAGCCATCCTTTAAAGAAAGCGTAA
>CAZGYI010000066.1:0-4022 GCA_964530635.1 uncultured Gammaproteobacteria bacterium
TATATTGTACCCGGTAGCCATCAAAAACCCGCGTGTCGCCATTATCCATAACTACCGGCAAAGAAAATTGCAAAACCCGCTCTGGTTTTTTAAGCTGTTCTAAGGTTTCCGATGTTAATCTAATATGCCGTGCTGCTTTTTTCAATTGCTCTAAAGCATTTTTAAATATAGACATAAATTTTATATGTGTTCTAAATTTAAGAATTTCTTTTTATTATTAAGACGCTTCAAAAAATCAAACAGAGCTAAAAATACCAGAGATGCCAAGACAGACACGACAAAGCCGTTTAATTTTAGCGGTATCGTTTCAAATACTTTATTCAGTGGAGAAAAAATTATCACCAAAGCAGCCAATAAAGAAATTATTGAAGCATAAAATAAATATGGATTTATCATTAAGCTTCTGTTTAAAACACCTTTTCTAAAAGATCTGAAACTAAAAGCGGCCACTATTTCTAATAATATAAGCGTAAACAGACCCGCTGTTCTAGCATATTCTGGGGTTTCATTCAAAACATTAAACATAATAAAATAAGTCAACAAAAAGAAAAAAGTTAATAAACTGCCAGTAATCAGAATTAAAATGATTAATTTCTTATTTATTATTTCAGAATTTTTTCTTGGAGAATCATGCATGGAATCGCTTGAGGTAGGGTTAAAACCCAAGGTTATCGCCGGCAGATTATCTGTCACTAAATTCATAAAAAGAATTTGCAACGCCAATAAAACAGGAACCTGCCAACCCAATAAAGGGGCTAATAAAACGCCGATAAATAAAATGGTAAGTTCTGCCAAATTGCAAGATAATTGATAAGTAGAAAATTTTCTAATATTTTTAAAAATGGTTCTACCTTCGCTAATAGCTGAAACGATGGTTTTAAAATTATCATCTTTTAATGTTAAATCAGCCACCGAACGAGACACGTCTGTACCGTTTTTGCCCATAGCAATACCTATATGCGCCTCCTTTAAAGCAGGCGCGTCGTTTACCCCGTCACCAGTCATAGTTACGATTTCGCCATTAGCCTTCAAAGCTTTAATAATTCTTAATTTGTGTTCGGGTTTAACCCTGGCAAAAATAGAAATATTACTAATAATTTTTACCAGCTCATCATCAGTAATATCATCTAATTCTTTGCCTTCTATTAAGGCACTCGACAAGCCAATCTCTTTAGCAATAGCTAAAGCGGTATGTTTATTATCGCCTGTAATCATTTTTACTTTAATTCCAGCTTGATAACATATCTCAATAGCTTCTTTTACCCCTTCACGAGCAGGGTCTTCCATGCCAGCAAGGCCTAGAAAAATTAAATCTTCCTCAAAATGATTTTTAACAAAAATATCTACTTTCTTATAAGCAAAAGCTATTGTTCTTAATGACTTATCGGTCATATTTTTATTCCTTTTAAGAAACTTTTCTTTTTCCTCTTTTGTTAATTTAAAATTCCATCTGATTGTTGAATAAATCGACACCTCTCAATAATATACTCCGGCGCTCCTTTGGAATAAATGATTTGTTCTTTTTCTAGTTTGCACAAAACAGACATCATCTTTCTTTCAGAACTAAAAGGCGCTTCGTGGATTCTGGAGGCTCTTAGATCTTCTTTAAATAAGCCAACTTTCGCTCCTAAAATCAAAAGAGCTGATTCGGTTGGAGAACCAATGGTTTTAAATTCCATCTTTTTACCCGTTCTTTCAATAATAGCATCATTACACAAAACGGCATTATTTATTAACAAATTCAAAACCGGTTCTTGATTAAAAATTAATCTTTGGTTATTATGCAACAATTCACCTTTCCCTTCATAACCTGTTCCGGTAATATCATAAGAAACTCCGCCCGCAAAAATTTTTTTAACAGTCATCTCTCCTTTGGTTATTGTTCCGGTTTTATCAGAGCAAATAACAGTCGTTTCTCCTAAAGTTTCTATTATAGACATTCTATTAACAATGGCGTTTTGTTTAGCCATTTTATATACTCCGGACGCCAAGGTTGTTATAAGAACAACTGGAAAACCCTCGGGAAACGCTGAGACAGACAAAGCGATAACTAAAATTAATATATTTACAATAACTTCCTGATTAATCAACGAAGTTCTAGATAACATAATCATACCAGTAAGCACCGAGACGGTAATCGCCACTATAACCATATATTTTACAATTTTGTTTATTTTATTTTGTAGTGGCAATTCTTTTTCTGTGGTGGAAATCAAAGAGGCTATATTCCCAAATCTAGTATTCATTCCAGTATGGACAACTTCGGCGGTACAACGACCATTAACAATATATGTTCCTGTAAAAATTAGGTTCTCGTCTTTATAGTCTTTCCTTTTATTCACTTTTTTTCTTATTTCTTTTGTTTCGCCAGTTAAAACAGATTCATTTACTCGCAATTCCTGTTCCTCTAATAAAATACCATCCGCTGGTATTTTTTCTCCATTTCTTAAAATTAAAATATCCCCGGGAACAATATTGGCAGATTTAACTTCTTGTTCTTTTCCGTCTCTAATAACTATAGAAAAAGGAATTAACATTCCTCTAAGAATCTCTGTAGCCTTTTCTGCTTTATATTCTTGAATAAACCCGACCATCACTACCATTAATATCACTCCTATAATTGCATAGGCTGTAATAGATTTACCAACAAAAAAAGACATAATCGCCGCTGCAAATAACAAATAAATAACAAGATTATTTTTCATTTGCCGACAAAAAATTTTAAAAGGAGTATTTTTCAATACATCTTTAATTTCATTCAAACCGTACATTTTAAGCCTTGCTTCGGCCTCTTCTTTTGTCAGTCCCTTTCTTTTAAACATGAGTAATAAAAAATTATAAATTAACACAGGTATGATGATTTTGTTTTTTTAGATTCCGCTATTATATTTTCTTTAATTAGTTCGTCCATTTTCAATCGTATGGTGAATATTCTAGATAAATCGTTTTATTTATTTTAAACATATTCGCTACAACAATAATAAATTATAATACGGAAAATAAAGATTACTTACTTACCCTGCCCCAATCTATCTTAGTGCCCCGCAATCCCCGCACTTTTTGTAAATATTCATAAGCTTTAAGCGCTGCCGTAGCGCCCCAGCCAGCAGAAATCACGATTTGTTTATAAGAAATAGTAGTTAAGTCACCAGCAGCAAAAATTCCAGGGGTGGATGTTTCAGCGTCAGGGGTAATTTTTATTTGTTTACATTCATCTAAATCCACCAACCCCTCAACTAACTTAGCGTCTACGACAAAACCCACCAAAATAAACACTCCTTCAGCTGAAATTTCCCTAGTTTTATTTGGGTCACTATTATTATAAATCACCACACTTTTAACCCGTGTATCACCTTTGATTTCCTTAACCTGGCTATTCATTATAATTTCTACTGACGTGTATTTTAACTGCTCTACTAATACAGCCTCGGCATTAAAATTATCATTACGATTAACTAAATAAACCCGGGAGCCGCCCTTGGCTAAAAGCAAGGCCGCATCTACTGCCGAATTGCCGCCGCCCGCCACCACTACTGGTTTATTTTTAAATAGCGGAGCATCGCAAGTGGCGCAGTAGCTCACACCTTTGGCCCCAAACTCTTTTTCCCCAGGAACGTCTAAATGCCGGTGAGTTAAACCAAAAGCCAGGATTAAACTATAGCCAGTAAAACTACCAGTATTAGTAGATACAACAAATAAGGGTTTATTTTCTTCGTCTAATTTTTTTTCTATTTTGGTAGCTTCAGCAAAAACAAATTCTGTGCCAAATTTTTCCGCTTGTTTTTTAAATCTATCCATTAACTCTGGGCCGGAAATTAAATCTACTCCGGGATAATTTTCAATTTCTTCAGTAGTAGCTGCTTGTCCACCAATATCTGGAGAAATTAATAATGTTTTTAAAGCCCGGCGCGAAGAATAAAGCGCAGTAGTTAAACCGGCTGCTCCGCCACCGATGATAATAATGTCGTAAACTTTATTCTCAGACATACCTTTTATGATTATAATTTAAATTTTATTATATA
>CAZGYI010000067.1:0-4001 GCA_964530635.1 uncultured Gammaproteobacteria bacterium
CTATCATCAACAATCATACCCAACCTCAATCATTAATTGCTACCACTAGGTTATTATCTCCTGAAAAAATTCTCTTTAGAATAACCAAAGCAGTTAATGTACCAGCTGGCGGACGGATTACGGCAGAGGCGGTTGCAGATCAATCAGGAAGTGTTGGCGAAATTGGGCCAACTAAATTCACTATCCCAGGATTAAATACTACTTTGCAACAAAAAATTTATGCTGAAAGTAAAGAGCCAATGACCAGGCGAGAAAAACCAGGCAATAAAATCCTGGCTACAGATTTAGAAGATGCTCGTAATTCTTTAAAAGAAAAAATTACCCAAGAAACCTTACCATCATTACGTGAAAAACTGCCTGAAGATCAACGTGAATCCAGTGTGGTTTATAAAGTGGATATTCTCGATTCTAAATCATCTAAACCAGCCGACAGTGTCGTCTCGGAATTTACTTATACCGTAACCGCCCGGGTAATAGCAATATTTTATTATCCTGAAAATCTACGTGCGGCGGTGTTGAAAAGATTAAATGAAAATCAGAATTCTGGTAAAGAAATATTATCATTAGAAGATCAAAGCGCGGCGGTTAGTATATTAAATATTTTAACTGACAATTCCGAGGCGACACTACAAGTAAAATATTTAGGACAAGTTGCTTGGAAAGACATAAATCAAATAATTACTAAAGATGATCTGTTGGGGCGAACACCCGAAGAAGTGCAAAAATATTTTACTGCTTTTCCTGGAGTTAAAAAAGTAGAAATTAAGCTTTCGCCTTTCTGGGTAACTTCGGTGCCAACTATTGCCGATCATATTGAGTTGATTGTTAAGTAACTTTGTTATATAATTAATTTTAGCCAATGATTGTAGTGGCTACCAACCACTATCCCGCTACAGCGGAATCCTAAGTTAAGAACAAGACTAAATTGGCAGACAATTTGTGAGCGTCCCTGCGCCTAAGGTGTGGGAGAAAATTGGGTGGAACCGTCCCCTGTTTGTCTAACAGATTAGGACCCCAAACGAAACAATTCGTTTGGGTATTTTAAAAATCTTAAATATATAAAATAATTTTTCATTCCCGCCTGCCAAAGCTATTACTAAAATTTACTAATGACAAATAATCTTTACATTAATCTAATAGGTGTATCTCATCGCTAGCGACGGATTAGCGGCGGGCAGGTTGATTTTTAATTTTAAATTTATATTATGTCTAAATCTACTCTCGAACAAAAACGTCATTCATTATCACACCTTTTAGCTGCTGCGGTGTTAGAACTGTGGCCAGATGCCAAACCTACTTTAGGGCCCCCTATTGATACTGGTTTTTATTATGATTTTGAATTTTCTAAATCCATAACTGAGGAGGATTTAGTTAAAATAGAAAAAAAGATGAAAGAATTAGCTCCCACTTGGGATAAGTTTGAAGAAATTAAAACAACAACTAAAAAAGCTAAGAAACTTTTTGCTAATAATCATTATAAAATTGAATTAATAGAAGAGCTGGAAAAAAACAAGGAGCCAGTTACTAATTATCAATCAGGTAAATTTGTAGATTTATGCCGTGGCGGACATGTGACTCAGATGAAAGATATTAAAAATGACTCGTGGAAACTAGAACGCCTAGCTGGTGCTTATTGGCGGGGTCTTGAAACTAATAAAATGTTAACCCGTATCTACGGCTTGGCTTTTGATACTAAAAAAGAATTGGATGAATATTTAGCTTTAATTGAAGAAGCTAAAAAGCGCGATCATCGAAAACTAGGTAAACAGCTTGATTTATTCACTTTTTCCGAGTTGGTCGGTAGTGGTCTCCCGCTTTATACGCCGCGAGGTGCCCTTATTCGCCGTACGCTTAATGATTATATTGAAGAACTCCAAACTAAAGCAGGCTATACCCAAGTCTGGACGCCACAAATGGCTAAGGGTGAGCTTTTTAAAACTTCTGGACATTATGATAAATATAAAGATTCAATGTTCCGAGTAATATCCAATTACTCGCGAGAGGAATTTTATCTAAAACCAATGAACTGTCCGCAACATACGCAAATCTATTCAAGTCAACAACGAAGTTACCGCGATTTGCCTTTAAGATATTCGGATTTTGCTATGCTTTACCGCGATGAAAAACCGGGGGAAATAAATGGTCTGGCACGGGTTCGTTCTTTTTCTCAAGATGATTGCCATGTTTTTTGCCGTGAAGATCAAGTGGACGAAGAAATTGATATTATGCTAAAAATGACTAAAGAGGTAATGTCAACTTTTGGTTTTAAATATCGCTATCGCCTATCTACTCGTGATACAAAAAATATAAAAGACTACCTGGGTAACCCTAAAACCTGGAATAAGGTGGAAAAATGGGCGGAAAAAATTATGCAACGCAATAAAATTGATTATTTTGATGGTCCGGGAGAAGCTGCTTTCTACGCGCCCAAAATGGATTTAATGGCTACTGACGCTTTAGGCCGTGAATGGCAACTCTCAACAGTACAGATAGATTTTGTTATACCCGAAAGGTTTGGCTTAACCTATATTGATAAAGGTGGTAAAGAAAAACATCCGGTGATGATTCATCGCGCCATTATCGGTTCGCCAGAGAGGTTTATTATGGTACTACTAGAGCATTATGCTGGTGCTTTTCCAATTTGGCTGGCTCCGGTTCAAGTTAAAATTTTACCTGTGGGTTCAGCCCATCACAAATTCTGTAAGCAACTAAATCAAGAATTTTCAGAACAAGGTATTCGCGGTGAAATAGATGACGCTAACGAAACTATTGGTAATAAAATTAGAAAAGCTGAAAGTGAAAAAACCCCCTACACTTTAGTAATTGGTGATAAAGAAATGAATAGCAATAAATTAGCAGTCAGAATTCGAGGGCAAAAGGATTTGACTGCTTTAACTAAAGATGAATTTATCAACAGGATAAAAAAAGAAACTTCTTCTCGGAAAGATATAAAATAAAAACAGCCAACTGCAAAAGTTAGCTGTTACCTGTCACGGAATAATAAATGATTTATTGGCTAAATATAGATTGAACGCATGCCATTAAGATGTTTACCTCAAATGGCTTGGCTATTACCTCCCTAGCACCCATTCGTTTTAAACAATCCCTCTCCTGACAAGCTCTACCTGTCATAATAATAATAGGCAGACTATCATCTAAAGCTTCCAGCAAATCTTTACCGCTCTTTCGTGGAATATCCAAATCTGAAATCAGTAAATCAAACGACTGTTCGCTAGACAAAATTTTATCTAACGCCTCCATGCCGTCACTAACCACATCAACATGATACCCCTCCTCTTCTAGTATTTGTGACAGTAAAAGACTGATATCTTTTTCATCATCCGCTATTAATATCCTTTTTTGATTCATAATATTCCTTTCAAAGTTCAATTATTTATTTTGATTTTATATATTTTATAAATTTTCCAATAAATATAGCACTTATTAAATTTTTGTCAAGCTCAAAGGTTCCCCGATGGCAAGCATCGGGGCTTTAATTAGATTTCCTCGGCTTGCTCCTTAATGTATTTCTCAATTTGCTCTTTGGTTAAACCCGGGCCAACGGTGCGCACAAAATAGCCTCCTATCCAGATTTCCCCGCCCCAGTATATATTCTTAAGCCAAGGGTATTTTTGAAATAAATACTTAGTGCTGACACTTTTGATGATTTGGACTACCCGAGCTGGAGCAAGTCTCGGTGGAGCAGCCAGACAAAGGTGAAGATGATCGTCTAAAACCTCAACTTCTGATATCTCCAGGTCGTATTCTACCGCAATCTTTCGCAAAAGCTCTTTAACCTCTGTTTGGATTGCTAGAGTAGTGAATACTTTCCTGCGATACTTAGTACACCAAGCAAAATGATACCAAATGTCATAACGCGCATGACTGGTATGTTTGATAGTCATGACCTTAACTTAAACAAAAAAGAGCTTTTGCTCAAGCTTGCGGTTCGCTATCCTTCCCCAATGCCAAGCATTGGGGCGTGTCGCGAAGGCGGTCAA
>CAZGYI010000068.1:0-3955 GCA_964530635.1 uncultured Gammaproteobacteria bacterium
GACCAAACCGCCCCGCCGCCAGCCGCCGCGGGGCGGGTCTGGTGCGCTCCGTGCGCCAGTTAGTCCAGTTCAAAAAAGGTTCGCGCATTTTCAAACAAAGGGCAGAAAATATAGGAGGATAAGATTGGATGTACCGATTGAAATCGGGATAATAGAGGTTCGATTCCTCTTGATGGCAATTAAGGTTTGATCTGCCCGCCGAAGTCTTTTAATATCTGCCAGCTGACGGATTGGGATATGGGGAGTTTCCTGTCAGGAGCAATAGAGGAGCAGAGAGTATAATATTTACTGTACTATTGCGGGAAAGTAATGATTTATTTATACTAAATAGTAGTTTTTAGTTTTTAAAATTAATTTTTAATCTATTTAAACTTATGGATTTTACACAAGTTTTTTCAAGTTTTAATCAACCAGCCACAACCGAGAGTTTTAGTCAAGAAAATAATGGTATATTTAATAAACTAATTCAATGGGGGTTGGGGGCGGTAGTTTTTACTATCCCTTTATTTTTTCTACCTTGGACTTTTGAATTTTTTGAGCTAAACAAGCAATTTTTGTTATTAGTTTTGACCATCTTATTATTTGTTTTATGGGTAGGGCGAGCGGTATTTAGCAAGGGTACTTTATTTAAAAAAACCGTATTGAATTGGTTGGTATTAGCTTGGTTAGCTGTAGTAGTATTGGCAACTATTTTTTCAGTAGATCAGATTACTTCATTGTTTGGTTTTTACGGTAGGTTTAATGGTGGTTTGATTAGTATCTTGGCTTATGTTTTACTATTTTTCTTATTAATTAATAATATTAAAGATGCGACTGGAGTTCAGAGATTAATTGGTTGGTGGTTAACTTCTTTGGGTATTGCTACTTTTTTGTTAATTTTGCAGTTTTTGGGAGTTAAATTATTCTCTTTTCTTCCAGGACAACCAGCTTATTTTTATTTAATAGGGAGTTCATTAAATACCGTAGTTTTATTATTAGCCGTTAGTTTACCACTTGGTTTATGGCTTACTAAAACTGGAAAAAGTGCGATTTCACGAGTAGGGTCCTTAATTTTTGTGATTTTGTCTGGTTTAGCTATGTTATTGATTGATTATCAACTTGGTTGGTTGGGTTTAGCGATTGGTTTAATGGCTTGGTTAGTATTAATTTTTATTAAAAATGAGCAGGTCGGTTTCAAGTGGACTATGTTACCATCGTTATTGTTATTATTGGCGGTTATTGCATGGCCATTATCTATTCCAGATCTAACTCAAGTGCGAATTCCAGTAGAAATAAATTTATCAGCTAATGCTAGCTGGAAAATTGCCATGCAGAATATAAAAACTAGTCCAGTGTTAGGTACTGGACCAGAAACCTTTATTTTTGGCTTTTCCAAGTACAAACCAGATAACTTTAACGATTCTAATTTTTGGGCATTTCGCTTTGATAAAGCTGGATCAGAACTAGCCCAAGTGTTAAGTACCACAGGTTTTGTGGGATTTATAGTATATTTATCAATTTTTATCCTTGGCTTATATTTAATTTGGAAAATAATTAAAGATAGACAGAGCGTTGATTGGTATTTAAAAGCAGCGGTTGCTTCTAGTTTTTTGGTAGTATTGATAAGTCAAATATTTTATTTTTCCAGTACTGTTTTGGCTATTTCTTTTTGGTTAATTTTAGCATTTTTATTAATATTATCAGAACCCAAGGAAAAAGTGATATCTTTAACTTCTTCTCCTAGAGCTGCTTTTATTTTTTCTTTTGGTTTAGCTCTAGTTATTTTAGTTGCTTTAGGGATATTTTATGGAGTAGGTCGTTTTTGGTTAGCCGATGTAGCTTATGCTAAAGCACGAGTAGAAGCCAGGAGTGTGGAAACGCTTGATCAAGCAACATTATACTTGCAAAAAGCAGTTAATTTAAATCCTTGGCGTGATGTTTATCGAATTGGTTTGGCCCAAGTTTTATTAGCTCAAGCTAATAGAATAGCTAATAGTCAGCCGGCAGATACTGAACAAGGAAAACAACAACAATTGAATAATTTACGGAATTTTGTATCTTTATCAATTAATCAAGCAAAGCAGGCTACTGATTTAGCTCCGGAAAACGTGGCTAATTGGGAGGCTTTGGGGTCAATTTATAGAGGAACAGCGCTTTTTGCTAAAGACGCTGAGAATTGGGTAATTGATTCTTTTAGCCAGGCAATTAAACGAGAACCTTCTAATCCCGCACTTTATACTGAATTAGGTAAAGCTTATTTATTATCTGCTAGTAGAAGAATACAAGAAGCAGGACAAAATGAGACTAGTAAAGATCAGTTACAAATAGAAGCTAATAATAAAATTGCTCTAGCTTTAGAGCAATTTGATAAGGCTGTGGCTTTAAAATCTACATATACTCCAGCTCATTTTAATCAAGCCATAGCTTATGAATTACAAGGGAAAATATCTGAAGCCATTGGAAAACTTGAACGGATTAGGCAATTTAATCCCAATGATATTGATGTCTTATTTGAATTAGGTAGTCTATATTATTCTTCTTTAAATGATAATGATAAGGCTTTGGCAGTGTTTAAAACTATAACTTCATTGGTGCCTAATCATGCTAATGCTTTGTTTGCTACAGCAGTGGTTTATGAATCTATGGCTGAATATGATAAAGCTATTGAACAGTTAGAAATGGCTTTAAGAACTAATCCAGGAAATAAAACAATATTAGATAAGATAGAATCTATAAAAGTAACCAAGACTATCTCAGAAAACCCTACGGAACCATCTGAAATTCAGCCCTAGTGTTATAGTTGTTATTTTAGCCAAATTTTTTGGTCCCATTCTGCCATTTGCCTATTGGTAAAGGCGGGATAGGCGGATTTTTGGCTATTTTTGTTTTAACCACAGACACTTGTCAGTTTGTTAAGTAATAATAAGGTTAGCGTTTCATTGAGGTTTTGCTATTTAAGGCGCAATGCTCCGTGTTGTTGTATTGTTCGTTCCATAATTTAATCTTTTCTTTTAAATCTCTCGGGTTTTTAAATTTGTTTTTTTCGTAAAACATCTCTTGGTCTGTTCGGTGATTTCTTTCCACTTTGCCGTTTTGATTTAGTTTGCCCGGGTCAATGAGGTAATGAATGATATTGTGTTTTTGGCAGATTAAATCAAAATCGTGCAATCTGGGGTTCATCGGATCAGCCGATTTCAAATATCCGGTGTATCTGTTTGTAAAATTGTTGCCGTTGTCAGTTTTAATTGCCTTAATCCTAAACGGCGCGATTCTGATCAATTCTTCAAGGAATTTTATTGAACTGAAATTTGAATAGTCGCTGTAAATTTTTAAATATCTCCACCTACTTGCGCAGTCTATGGCCGTAAACTGATAATATTGTCTATTTTCAATGGTTTTCGGCGCGTATTTAATATCTATCTCCACCAATTCGCCTTTGCTCAAAGGAATCTTAACGTATTTGTATTTCAATTTCCTTACCCTGTATTTTCTTACCAACCCTTCTTTTTTGATTATCTTTTGAATCGTGTTTTCGTGAATTTTTATCTTTTCCTTTTCTAGTTGCCATCTTAATTTCAGAGCGCATTTGCTTGTTTCTTTTCTTAGCTCAATCACCCTTTCCTTTATTCTATTCGGTGTTTCTTTAGGATTAGTTCCTGGTCTTCTAGATTTGTTTGCCAGACCATCTATACCGTGTTTTCTGTAATCAGCCAGCCAATACTTTAACGATCTTATGGCAAACGGGCATACCTTAGCCATATTCTTAATGGCTATTTCACCATTCAGTATTGGCTTAATCCATCTAAATTTTTCTTCTTTGGTTGATTTAGGCATAGTTCTCATATGCCCTTAGATTATCTGAAAAGTGCAATATGTGTGTGTAGATTACCACATTTTATTGTATTTTACTTGAATATTTGCTATAATAAAAAAGATTTCCCCGCAGCTTGCTGCGGGGTCTATAGGGACGGAGTCT
>CAZGYI010000069.1:0-3585 GCA_964530635.1 uncultured Gammaproteobacteria bacterium
TTCTTTTGTTTGGTCCAGCATGACTTACCGCTTTGTCATCCTGAATTCTTCTGCGTCATCCTGAATTCATTTCAGGATCTATTGTTTCAGGGTCTTTTTAGATTCCGAAATAAATTCGGAATGACGTTCTTTGAAATTTAAGCATTTAAAAATTATTTAAAAATTAAAAATTGCTTTGATAATTAGCTGTCACTTCTTTGTTCGTAGTCATATTCATATAACAAATATTACCCGAGGGGCTGTCGCAGTTTGACCAATCTTGAAAACTATAGCCACGAGTATTATTAGCAGTCAAAGTAACCGTGCCGCTAAAATTATAAGCGCAAACAGAGCCGCAGTCAATGCCGCTGGGACTGCTGGTAACCAAACCGGCACTAATAAACTCATAAGTCATAGTATCATATTTTTTCACAGTTAAAGTATAAGTTGGGGCTGCTAACGTTGTGGCGCTGGCCGTATTTGAATATTCTGAATGGTTGCCAGCCGCGTCATAAGCGCGCACGCGATAACTATATGAAGTTGAAGCGGTAAGACCGGTACTGTTGTAACTAGTTCCTGAAGTTATGATGGCTATTTGCGAAAAGTTAGTACAGCCCGCGCCTTGGCATCTTTCAATCTTGTATCCTGTTACGGCAACATTATCAGTTGAAGCGGTCCAATTAAGATTGATTTGCGAGGAAGATACAACTGTGGCAGTTAGACTTGGAATACTGGGCGCAATGGTGTCGTTAGCGGTTGTCCGATTTCCTGTGACGGCCGGGGTTTTATAGTTGGTTCCCTGATCCGCCCCCGAAGTATTAACATCGCCTTTATACTCATAAACTGCTACATAATAGGTGGTGCTGCCAGTCAACGCAGTAACCGCTACACTAGTGCCTGTACCTCGGTAAACTACATAATTACCAGTGCCAATTTGCGTACCGCTAGCAAAGGCGGCGTTGGCTGTATAGGTATATGTGCCGTCTTGAGGATCAGAATTTACTGCTGAACCAGATTTCATTAATACTATGACGCCATCGCCTGAACCTCTGGTCCAATTAACAGTCATAGTATTTATACCGACTGAAGGGAAAGTTATATTTGATGCTTGGTTGGCTGGTTCAGTGAAAAAACTGCCGTCTGATGAATAACCAGTGCCAACTGAATTAGTAGCGTAGCCGCGATAGAATAGTTTAGTGCCAGCAGTCAAATCTGTTCTGGCTTGGGTAAATACGCCTGTGGCTGTGCCGCCTTCGGGAGCGCAATTGCTAGTCGGCGCCCCGCCAGTTCCCCAACAAGTGCCTCTAGCGGTAATACTCGCTCCGCCATTAGAAGTTATATTAGCGCCCAGGGTGGCTGTGGTACTTGCTATACTCGTGGCAGTAGGTGAACTAACAGTGGGAGCGGTAGAAGTAGAAGTCGTAGTAAACTGTAGCACGCTGCCGTATGCTTTGCCGACGCTGTTTTCAGCAATGGCGCAATAATAATAAGTAGTAACAGCATTAAGTCCGGAAATGGTCTGATTGTAAGATTGCGAAGTAGTGGTTGTGTCTAGGTTAGTGCCGCCAGATCCTGGCGCGCGCGTGCCAAAAGTATCATTACAAGCGCCTGGATTAGAGCCTGAATAACGGAACCAACCTTGGGCCCCACTTAACGTGTTATTATAAGCTAAGCCATTAAGCGTAGCGGAATTATTGGAAACATTAGTAGCCGGCTGGGTAAGATTATTAGTGGTAAAGCTTTGAACTGCGCCATAAACCGTCTTAATGCTATTATCGGCTGTTAAATACCTTAATACAGCACAATAATAATAAGTGGTGTCTGGTTTTAAGGAAGACGCTTCATTATCACCAACAACAATTGAATAATCATAATCTTTTGATCGATCTCCCGCTACATGGCTATCTACAAATGAGAAGGCCGGAATAACTACATTGCTTCCTGTTGATCCACACGTACTAGGACTATTATTATAATAAAGGAAGAAAGCGCTACTAGCATTAGTACTACTAAGAACAGTATATTTTACATTAAAAGAACCATGTAGTTTAATTGAATATTTTGGCACATTAGCTCTAGTTGACTCGGGTGCTGTTCCAGTAGTAACTGTGGGTGTATCAGGAATCATAAAAGTGGCTGATACTGGAGTATTTGCTGCTATGATTACTGTGCAAGTAGTACTAGCGTTGGAACAACCACTGCCAGACCAACCGGCAAATACCGAGCCAGTGGCAGGAGCGGCTGTTAAAGTTACGCTGGTGCCAAGCGCAAAAACGCGCTCGCAAGTTCCCGAAGAGCAATTAATACCCGAGGGATCGCTTTTAACCGTACCGCTGCCTGTTCCGGAAATAGTCACTTTCAAAACTCCACCCTGGGCTTGCCAACCATAAAAAACCATTACGCCTTGGGGAGTTAAGGCTAATTTATTGGCGCCGGCGGTAGCGCTGGCGGTTTCTTTGCTCCACCAAACAAAATTCCGCGTGTTCTCGTCAGCATAGATAGCCCAATGATCGTTGGCGCTGGAAGAAAGTTTAAAATCAATTTCCGGGTTGCCAGCCGGCGCGCCAGCAGCAGTGTTGCCGTCTAAATAAATCCGCGGGCTGTTGCCGAAAATACCAAGCTTAACTTGGTCAGTAAAAGGAAAAGTGGTGCTGGGCGTATCTGTGCCAATGGCCACTATGCCATCAAGACTGTTATCTATTTTGGCTTTAAAAATATTTTTAGTTGCTCCCTGTCTGTTCCAAAAAGTGTCTGATCCTATGCCGCCCTGGCCCCAAGAATCTATACAATCAGGAGCCACTGGATCGCCCAAACAATATTTTTTGGCAAACACGCGCTCATTAAAATAACCAGCCCAAGAAGTGGCATTGGTAGCTAAACCATAAACAGCGTAACTAGCAGAATTACTAGCCACAGCATACACTGCTTTTTTAGCAGCTACGGTTTGAATGGCACTAACAGTAGCTTCGCTGTTATAAGCAGTTGGACTAGAAAAACTACCAGCTGTAGCTAATATATAACTACCAAAAGTACCATAACTGCCAAAAGCGCCAGCGCCGGAAATATTAATTTTGCCTGTTTGTTGGTCAGTGCTAGCACTAGGCAACAACCACACTGGACCAGGCAAATTACCATCAGGAGGGTTTTGGTTTGGATTAACCCAAGCAGGAAGGTTTTGTACCGGGTTAACCAAGGCGGGAGGTTTTTGTGCCGCAACCCAGGCTCCCACAGTCCAAGAACCTAGCCATAAAAATGGCAAAGCAATAAGAAAAGCGATAAAAAATCGTTTATTCATTAAATTTACGCTAAATTAAAGCTTATTAGACTATATTCGTGGTTATTATAGCATAAAAATATGCCCTTGGCAAGCTAAAATCCACTGAAAATTGTAATAACCGCGCTAGAATGTGCTATGATAATTATATATCAACCTTTAACACTGTAACACTTTAACATTGTAACGCTTTAACATTTTAGCATTGTAACAATTTTAGAATTTAGAATTTGGAATAATTTTCAATTTTTAATTTTTAAATAATTTTTAAATGCTCAAATTTCAAAATAAGTAAGTATAGTTGTTTAAATTAGGGAAAAATGTCCGATCGG
>CAZGYI010000070.1:0-3540 GCA_964530635.1 uncultured Gammaproteobacteria bacterium
GAACCTTAAGGTATTTGTATTTTAATTTCCTTACCCTGTATTTTCTGGTCAAACCCTCTGCTTTGATGATTTTATGAATAGTGTTTTCGTGAATTTTTATCTTTTCCTTTTCTAGTTGCCATCTTAATTTCAGAGCGCATTTGCTTGTTTCTTTTCTTAGCTCAATCACCCTTTCCTTTATTCTATTCGGTGTTTCTTTAGGATTAGTTCCTGGTCTTCTAGATTTGTTTGCCAGACCATCTATACCGTGTTTTCTGTAATCAGCCAGCCAATACTTTAACGATCTTATGGCAAACGGGCATACCTTAGCCATATTCTTAATGGCTATTTCACCATTCAGTATTGGCTTAATCCATCTAAATTTTTCTTCTTTGGTTGATTTAGGCATAGTTCTCATATGCCCTTAGATTATCTGAAAAGTGCAATATGTGTGTGTAGATTACCCTAAATCATTGACAAATAGCGTATTATATGATATCCTATATAATAGCGATATAGTATCGGATATAGTATCGGATAAGAAAAGTTAATAAAAACATATATTTTATAAAATAATAATTATTAAATTAAAATAAATTTGTCTAAATAAAGACAAATAAATCTGTATGAATACAGATGATAGGGCTATTGAACCTCAAAAAATAAAGGATTTTAGCCAAAACAAACCACCTCCAGATTTTCACTTAATAAGCTTAGCTGAAGCAGCTAAATTAACCCCTTATAGCCAAGAATATATTTCATTACTTGCCAGGAAGGGGCGGATTTTGGCATGGAAAAAAGGTAGGAATTGGTTTACTACAAAACAAGTGGTTTTAGACTATGTAGCTCAACAAGCCAAAGAGGCGCAGCAGGAATATGAAAAAAAGACAGTCTTTGCTGCTGAAGGTGTTAAAAAAGAGGTTTTACCAATATCAACCGAAGAAATTGTTAAGGTTTTAGGCCAAAATGTTGATTCAAAATTTGAAAGTTTAAAACAAGAGCTAACCCCGATTTTACAAGATGTAACTGCTAAAGTTAGCCAAGTTATCACTCAAATACCTTCAAAAATTCCTACAGTTGTTCAATTACCCACTAAAATAGAAAAAGTTAGAAAACCAAGGTATTCGGCACTTTTTTATGTAATTATTTTATTAATTGTTCTTCCCTTGTTGTTTTTTGGCTTGACAAGTGGGTTGGCTGATGATTTACCTAATAAATTATTAGCTATTCTTAAAAATGCCTGGACTTTAGACGGTCATAAGCCAGGAACCGAAGCCAACGAAGTGTTAATTTTAAATGAGGCAGGTAATATTTCTATCAAAGGACATATTGAAACCCAGGGGCAACTTAGATCTTATGCCCGGGATGGGGTGGCACCAATTATTGTCGATTCAACTACTAAAGTAGAAAACTTAAATGTCGATTTTGTAGATGGGTTTTCTACTGAGCAGTTTACTTTGGCTTTTGTAACTAAAAATGGAAATATTACCACTGACGATGTTTATTTAAAAGGTAAGGTGGAGGTGGGGCAGGTTTTGGAAGTAAAAGGTGCTACTAGATTATTAGACGAATTATTAGTGTATGGAGAACTAGGTGTTTGGGGCAAGGCCTTATTTCATGACGATGTCACGGTTGATGGTAATGTAGTTATTGATAAATCTTTAGCAGTAAAAGGGAGAGCGAATATTGAACAAGATGCACAAGTGGGCGGTAGTTTAAGTACTGGCGGAGATATTGTGACTAACAACAATAATATAATTTTAGGTAATGGTACAATTCAGATTAATAACCGGTCATTGATAAAGAATTTAAATGCTGAATTATGGAATGGTATGGAAGCTTCTAATTTTGATTTGGATTTTGTAACTGATAATGGAGCTATTACCGATAATAAAATTAGTGTAGGCGGACTTAATGTGATTGGTGGCTTGACTAATTTAGCTGGAGATTTACAAGTGCGGGGTAAAACCGATCTTTTGGGCGATACCACGATTCAGAATCTTACCTCCTTAACTGTTAACGGAACTTCTAATTTACGCAATACTAATATTAAAGGTACTTTGAATGTTTCCGGGCACGGTTTATTTTCTAGTTTAGGTGTTTCCGGATCAGCTGGTATTATTAATCTTTCTTCTAAAGATTTGTCTACTACTAACGCTATCGTTGGTAACAGTTCTAGTGATACCTTAAAAGTGGTCGCTGCCTCTACTTTTAATAGTCCAGTCGCGATGTCTAG
This sequence comes from uncultured Gammaproteobacteria bacterium, assembly GCA_964530635.1. Classification (GTDB taxonomy): domain Bacteria; phylum Patescibacteriota; class Patescibacteriia; order Veblenbacterales; family UBA10138; genus CAZGYI01. The sequence continues at coordinate 2,216 of CAZGYI010000070.1, forward strand.
TAGCTTTAGTTTAACTTCTACTACTCCAATTATTTCTACCACTATAGGTGATTTAAGTCTGCAATCTCGAGGCGCTGCTTTAACTGGTATAGTACAAATTGGTTCTGGTGGAGCTGGTTCTACAACTCCGGATTTATTAGTGGTTGATGTAAAAACAGACACAGGCGACCCAATAGGTACCGAAGGCGCGATTTATTACAATCAAGATGTTGCTAAATTCCGTTGTTATGAAGCTGGCGCTTGGTCGGATTGCGTAGGCGGCGGAGGTGGCGCTAATGATTTACAAAGCGCTTATGACAGTGGTAATACTATTTTAACTTCTGATGCCAGGGATATTGCCTTTACCTTGGCTGATACTACTACTGACTCAAATTTTACCGTATCAATTGCTGATGGGTCTACTTCTTATATGTCAATTAGCCGGGCTGATGGTACAGGTACAACTGATCCATCGCAATTATTATTATTAGCTAATCTTAGCACCACTCGTTCAATAGCTGATGGGTTAAAAATCCAATCAGCTGCTGGCTTAATTTCTGATGCCATTGATGTATCAGATGCTGAAATAGTAAATGCGATAAATGTTGGAGACAATAACATAGTTGGTACCACGCCGCTAATTGACTTTACCAATTTTGATGTAGCTACTACCGGTAACATTACTGTACAAGCAGGCTACGGCTTGGATACCAATGGTGTAGGCTCTTTGGCTTTGGGGGCCATTTCAGCTACTACAGTTGATATAGCTGGTGGTTCTGGCGCCACTGGTTGTACTGTGATTAACGCTACTGGTGATTTAATTTGTACAGGTTCTATTTCTTCCTCTGGCGGTTCAGTTGGTTTTTGGCAAAGAATCGGCAGCACCTTAAGTCCATTTACAGTTGGAGATTCAGTTACTACTTCTGGTAATATCTCTACTTCTAGTACTGGCACCATAACTTCGTCCGGGTTACTTACTGCTGCCAATGGTTTAACATTAAATACTGGAGCTTTGAATTTAACTGCCACTTCTGGAGCGCTTTCTTTATCGGGTCTTAGCGCTTCCTCAATTTCTACTGGTGCTAACGATTTAATTTTTACTTCAGCTAATTTTAATACCACCGCTACTGGTATTAATTCAACCGCTATTGGCGCTACCATTCCTTCCGCCGGAACTTTTACTTCGCTTGCTTCTACTGGTGATACTATTTTAGGTAATAACACTTCTATTGTTGCGGTTGATTCTACTTCGTGGGATATTTCTGCAGCAGGCATAGCTTCGTTTACCGGCCTTACCTCCACTGGCAATGTTAACTTTACCAGCGCCCAGATCTTAGGCGGTTCGC
>CAZGYI010000071.1:0-3440 GCA_964530635.1 uncultured Gammaproteobacteria bacterium
AAAATTTCAGGGCGAAGCCCCCCGAGCGAGGCGGTTAATTCAATATGGTGGGCATGGATGGACTTGAACCATCGACCTCCTCATTATCAGTGAGGTGCTCTAACCAACTGAGCTACATGCCCAAGCAAGAAGAATATTTATTAGAAAAACTACCAAGCTATCTTAGCAAATATTGTTTTTTAAATCAAACTCAAATTTAAATTATTGGCTTAAAGTCAAAGCCTCTTGATAAACAGGGTAAAGCAATCTTTCTTTAAGGCCAGTTTTTTTACTAATATCTGTCAAAGTAGCCTTGGCCATTTCTGAAGCTAATAAAAATCCGGCACTAATCAGTTTATTAAAAACCATACTATTACCATTTAATAGGATAGTAACAGGATAAAGTTTTTTTTCATCGATTAATTGCTCTAAACTATTTGGTTGAGGATAGCGCCAGCTTAAAATTTTTAAATTTACACAACTAGCATACTGAATAGCATCCGTGGTGCATTTAGTGTTGGTAACTAACCAAGCTTCTTGAAATTCCTCACCCTGATTGGTTTTTTGTTCATAAGTTTTTTTAATATCTAAAAATCTGGCTTGAGTACAAAGCACTACTTTAATATCAGAACGTATACCAGGAGAATTATGATATTTACATTCAATCATTATTTGGCGATTGGATTTTCTAGCTACAATATCAATTTCATGATGTACACAAAAACCTTGAGCGCGAATATTAGTTTCGACTTCATAACCATAAATTTCCAGCAGGCGAGCAATATATTGTTCAAAAGGAAAACCAGTGGGACCCAGGTTCATAATAGCCCGTTTTAGATTATAACGCGCCGCTGCTGTAGCATTGGTTTTTTGTATTTCTACCAAAGCGCGCTTGATTACCTCATGAGTAGTTGGCCGAGAGGAAAGGGAGCACTCGATTTTATTGATTATTCCTTCAACTTTATTAGCATCAATACCAACGCGTTTTAAGGTGCCAGCTAACTTTTCTCGATTAAAAGGCTCTCTTTGGCCAGAAGCTTTAATTACATACATATTATTAGGCTATTTAAATTGTAACCTGTTTGGCTTAAATTAGAAAGATATTTTGGCAGAATTAAAAATTAGTATATAATAGGTGATATGGATAAGATCAGTGGCAGATTTTTTTTAAGTATCGTTTTTATAATAATCTGGTTAATTATTGCTTTACCAATACAAGCTGCTATGCCAGTTAAACAGGTTAATTATCAAGATTTTACTGCTTGGTATTTTAAAAAATATAATTTATCAAAAATTCCTTTTAAGGCAGCGGCAGTAATTGAAGCAAGTAGTTTTTATCCTCTTTATTATCATCAAGAGCAAAAAGTGATACCTACAGCTAGTTTGATTAAATTAGTAACTGCTGGTACAGTAATTAGTTATAATATTGACTGGTGGCAAAAAACTAGTTTTTCTCCAGCCGATAATGAAGGTGATTTGCGGCCTTATGTAGAACTTAAAGATACTTTTTCTTTGTTAAAGTTGACTAACGGTGATGCGGTAAGTATTGAGCAATCTTTTGCTACTATGTTGATTGGTTCAACTAATAATTCTGCTAATAATTTTTCTCATTTGATTGTCGATCGGGCTAGTTTTATTGAAAAAATGAGGCAGGTGGCAAAAAATTGGAGTATGACTAGAACGACTATAGAGGAACCAACCGGTCTATCGCTAAATAATACTTCTACCGCGGCCGATTTAGCCTTGGGCACTTGTCATGCTTTAGAAAATTTTATCACGCAATATTATTCCAGCAAACCTTCAGTGTCTTTTGTTACCAATAAAGGCGAAAAGAAAATAGTACAGCATACGGTGCATAAATTACGTCATGATCCTAAACGTTTTTTTGGCGCCAAAACTGGATATTTACGGGAAACTGGTTATCATATCTCTACTGGTTTTATTACTCCTCAAGGTAAACGCATTTGCGCTACTATTTTATCAACTCCGAATCGTGTTACTTCAGAAACGGTTTTGTATGATTTAGGCAGGTGGGTAGACGAGATGTATAGTTGGTAGATTTAGTAATCAATATTAATCAATTAAATAAGATTCTTTAACTTTAGAAAGTAAAGCTATGGTTATAATTAACGAACCAATAATGATTAAAGAATAATTTAAAGACCAATTAACTAATAGACCTACTACCGGGTAAAGTAAACCTATCATTAATTTGTTCAACATAGAGACGCCAGACAATACAGTGGCTCGGTTATAAGATTCAATATACTTATTTAAATAATTAGCAAATAGTGGTTCACGCGTTAATCCTAGACCAGCGATGATAATGATCAAGATAATAGCCAACGGCAAAAAATTATTAATACCCAATAGAATAAAACCTATTCCAGGAATCAGAGCATTTAAAAGAATAAGTCTTTTTTTGAATCAAGCTATTTTTCTAACAGGGAAAAATTATTAAGTATCCATACTTGAACTAGTGATAGTGCAGCATGAACAAAACCTAAATATAAAATTGGTAGTTTTAATTGTAAAAGAGTTGGTTGATAAAGCCAGATTAACATAAAAGATAAGGCAGCAATTGGAATATTGTCTAATAAAAATATTTTTATAATACGGTGCTGATATAGATATTTAATGCCATTAATCAAAATTTTCAGGTAGCGGGTAGACTCGCTTTCTTTTTTAACTACTGGTGGTTCAGTTAAAGTTAGGGCGATAAAAAAAGCAATTAGAATTGGGATAGCGGTAAGCAACATAGCGTATTTTAAACCCAGATAGGTAGCAATCAAGCTACCTATTGGTGCAGCTATAGCAATGGCGGCAAGATGGACGCTAAAAAATTTCCCTAGTATTTTTTTGGAATTTGTTTCTTGTTTAATGATTTTTAAACTGTCATAAACTATGGCCTGATCTGCCCCTGAGAGTAAGGCCGTAGCTAAAGCTAATAAAAACTCTCCGGTCAGAAAGATATAAAAATTAGGTGAGATTGAATAAGTAATAACTCCAGATATAGCTGCTAGGCAGGCTAGGATAATAGACATTTTTCTGCCAAAATAATCTGCTACTATTCCGGTTGGTACTTCTAATAAAAAAACCCCAAAAAACAAACCATGATTGTAAAATCATTATTTGAAAAAAATTAATACCACCCCAGTCAGTAAAAAAGGGTATTAAGACACCACTAAAAAAAGTTATTCCCTTTAGAAATTTTATGTAGTACATTTTTTTGATGTTGTTTTCTAGAGGCATAAACCAAGTATCGCATACAGCAAAAAAACACTCATCATTTGAGTGTTTTTTTGCTGTATTCTCTAATAAGTGATAGGAATATCTTGTCAGTTTTCTCACTCTAATTAAATTAGAGCAAGTCGACTATCAAGATCCATCAAAGGATCTCTAGGATTATCTCCCTAGAAAGGAGGTGATCCAGCCACAGCTTCCGCTACGGCTGCCTTGTT
>CAZGYI010000072.1:0-3430 GCA_964530635.1 uncultured Gammaproteobacteria bacterium
TCATCGAAATGTACTATCAATTAAGGAAATTTTAGGTTAATTCAAGTAATCTATAGATATTATACTGATTAATACCTATAGACTTGATAGTAAGATTTCCAGGAATTGAATCTGGGCGCATGTGCCATATTCTGCCTCGTTTAATAAATAAATCTTTGGCGAGAATATTCTGATTTGCCGCCACCGTATCTATAAGTAATAAGTTTCTATTAAAATCAGACTCCCAAAAACGTAATGCTAGCGTGAGCTGAGAACCAAGTAAATCTAAATCGTTAGTCATTTGGTAATTCCTATATTTTGTGAAAGAAATATTATTTTACTGTTTATTTATTGAGGCACTCTAGCATAGTGTATTTCTATTGTCAATAGCATTTCAGGACGGCGGTAATGTCCACGCACATATGGCGGTTTTCTCCTAAACTGGAGGAATGGCAATATGTATGGCAAAAACAATTAAAGAAGAACGTTTAAGGTGGGTTAAGCCGATAGCGGACAAGAATATCAAATTGGTCGATGCGGCAAAGGTTTGTCCGTACGGCAAAAGGAGTCTGGAACGGTGGCTGGCGGCTTACCGGAAGGGTGGAGAAGAAGCGCTGGAACCAAGATCAACGGAACCGAAGACCCAGCCGAACGAGACCCCCGTATGGATTAAGGAGAGAATTATTGAGATACGAAGAAAGACGAGGAAATGCGCCCTGAAAATTTTCTGGCAGCTTGAAAAAGATGGTGTGCCGATAAAGAGTCGGGCAGTCGGTAAGATTCTGAAAAAGGAAGGGTTGACCAGAAAATACAGGGTAAAGAGAATCAAATACAAATACATCAAGGCCGAGAGACAGCCTGGAGAACTCGTGGAAATAGATGTCAAATACGTGCCGGGAACTGTTGAAAACAAAGAGTATTTCCAGTACACGGCCATCGATACGGCCTCCCGTTGGCGGCACATTGAGATCTTTGACGAACAATCCAGTTATCATTCAATCAAGTTCCTGAAAATCGTCATGAGAAAATTCAAATACAAAATCCGGGCCATTAAAACCGACAACCATTCCACCTTCACCAACTTTTACACAGGAACAAACAAAAGGAGCGACTTGACGGTCAAAACCATTCATCCTTTGGATGCGTTTTGCGCCGAACATAATATCATTCACTACCTTATAGACAAGGGTAAACCAAACCAAAACGGCGCAGTTGAAAGAAGCCACCGCGAAGATGAGGAGAAGTTTTATCAAGAAAATACGTTCGTCAGCTTGTTTGATTTGCGATTTAAGGTAAGGGTGTGGAATAATTACTACAACAACCTTGAGCGCTGCGGATTGAACGGGAAAACGCCGAACGAATTTCTGGCAAATTATCAATTAATCAATCCGCCAAATGTGCGTGCCTAAGACAAAAAACCACCCTCTTAGTTCTAACCTCCACGAGCCCTATATTAAAAAACCCAGCAAATGCTGGGTTTTTAATCCCGAAACAGGGGCACTAGGATTTGAACCTAGAAATCCGCTTTTGGAGAGCGGCAGTTTACCGTTAGCCTATGCCCCCATATACATATTAGTTATAAAGTCAGAAAGTCAAAGAGTCAGGAATTTTTATTTACCAGTTTACTAATAAGACTATTTAACATCAAGCGAATCTCCTCACTTATTAATTCGTATTCTTTGAATCTCTTATCAGATATTAACTTTTGATTTTTACATTTATACAACCAGTTTAAACTTTCACTATTCTCTTTGCGAGATATTCTTAAAGAATGAATAAATTCTTGTTCATAACCAGAGCCATAACCTTCCGCTATATTAGCACTAATTGAGCCAACCGAACGAAGTAACTGATCAATAACAACCCAAACTACTCTATTATTTGGCAACTTTTACAAATCATCACAAACCATACTAAACATACGGTCTACTTTCTGTCAAACGACTAAGTCTGTAAAACTTAAAATCTTTTTCCCTCCATGACTTTATGACTTACTGGCTTGTTAACTTATTTGGTTTCTTTATGTAAAATATGCTTCTTGCACCACTTACAGTGTTTTTTGGTTTCTAACCTAGCTTTCACTTTTTTCTTATTGCGATAGGTATGATGTGTAATTTGGTGACATTCACTACATTCAAGTTTTATTAAATTATCTTGAGACATAATAAAAATTTAAAATTCCCGCCTGCCTAAGCCTGTCTTAGGCCAAGCCTTAATGATAAATGATTAAATCTAATGATAAATAGCATATAATAGTTGATTAATGACGGCATCTGGCGGGTAGGTAAAAATCAAAATGTAAAATTATTTTTATACTATTTGCCATTGGCTATTAGCCAAATGCTAATTACTGGAGCCCGGAGTCGGGCTTGAACCGACAACCTACGCTTTACAAAAGCGTTGCTCTACCGTTGAGCTATCCGGGCGCTATAAACTTTTCTTATATCCACTGATCCAAGAATTAATAATGCTCAATAATTTTTTGTCTGAATACCGTAAAGATATGGTACCGTATTCAGATCTGTGTTTATAGGAGCCCGCCGATTTTTTGTGTAAAAAAGATCTACTGAATTGCGACCGGGGTATATTAGTAACTCTAGCCCAATATTGCGTTAACTCATTTTCGTTTTGATCACTATAATAATGTAATAATACTCTCAATCTACTATCCGAAACGCCACAGATTTTACGTAAAAATTTTAAAAAAAGACAAATGATGTCCGGGTCGCTATTACTTAGTACAACGCTATTTCCAGACTTTGTTCCCTCACCTCCATATAACATTGACCCCGCGACACGAAGTTTTTCTTCATTAATGTTTAAATGCTGTTTAATTTTAAAACCGCCCTTATGAAACTTAGTAAAGTTGAGATATCTTATAGCCTCGGCTCGACTACGTCGATCAATATTAATCTTACTGAGCCAATAATTTACCCTTGCTGGGCTTATACCTAAGGCGTCAGCCACTTGGCGAACTGACAGCTTTTTTAGTAGATATAAATCTTTCATCCGCCGCGTCAATTTATTCATATTTCTATAGTAGCATACCAAGTGTTAGTTAACAACTATTAAACTACTGACTTTTCTTATAATTAACCTTTTTCGTGATGAGTAGAAAGGCCTGCCTGCCGGCAGGCAGGGATTCGCCCTCGCTCCGACTCGGGTTCCTGGGCGCTGCGCACTGTCCCGCTAATGGCGGGACTCTCGCGCCCTTCGAATCCCTTATCGTTACATAAATAAACAGCGAATTACAAAGTACAAAGTACAAAGTACAAATTACAAACTACTTACCATGGTGCGTTTGTTTGACGAAATCCGAACCTTTTTTGAACGGAACTGACCCGCCCCAGCGGCTCGCTCCGCCAGAGGCGGAGACAAAGTCCGCAAAAATTTCTTTTTCTTTTAATGGGCGCGCGCAAAATTCTTTTTCAATTAAGGAAACAATTTTTGC
>CAZGYI010000073.1:0-3420 GCA_964530635.1 uncultured Gammaproteobacteria bacterium
TTTTTACCGGAACAACACTCGGCTCTGGTACGACACTGCAGACATTGTCGGAAAAAATGACAATTCTCGGCAGTGGCAACGTCGGCATCGGAACGACTACACCAGGAACCGCATTGGATGTAACTGGAATAGGCAGGTTTTCCTCTGGATTGACATTAACCACAGGCGCGCTTAACCTAACTGCCACAAGCGGAGTTCTTTCCCTTTCCGGTCTGGCAGGGTCATCTATTAGTACAGGAGCGAATAATATCACTTTCACGGCCGGCAATTTCAATACCACTACGACCGGCATCAACTCAACAGCTATAGGCGCCACCACAGCCAGTACCGGCCGTTTTACGACCGTTACTCTAACTAATGCGCTTCCTTCCGGATCCGGCGTAACTGTCTGCCGGACATCGTCCGGAACATTAAGCAATTGTGCAGCAGGTGATATTGCTGAATATGTTCCAGTTTTAGGCGAGGTGGAAGACGGTGATCTTTTAGTCCTGACTGAGATACCTAATCCAATAGCTGCCGATGACCAACTTGCGCCGTTTATGTTTAAAAAGTCCGAAGAACCATACGCTCCAAAATTGATTGGCATTGTTACTAGCGAAGATTTGGCCCTAATTATCAACCAACCGAGACAAGCTGATTTTTATCAGCCATTATCTTTGACTGGTCGCGTGCCAGTTAAGGTTTCCACTGAAAACGGACCGATTGCGATTGGCGATTATCTGACTTCTTCCAGTACTCCTGGCGTGGCTATGAAAGCGACCCAAGCCGGACCAATCGTCGGCGTTGCTTTAGAGTCATACAATGGGATGGGTATTGTCAAAGTGATGACTTTTGTTGAGCGAAGTTTCTATGATCCTTTGGCTGGCAAATATCTTACCCAATCAGGCGGTGAGGTGTCGGGAATAATTAAAGTAACTGCTGCTGGTACACCAATAGTTATTGATTTAACAGGGCTTACCAATGTTAATGCTCTGCGGAATATTTTTGAAACTAAGCTTAATGGTGAAATGATGTTCCAGATTTTAGAAACAGGCGATGCGACTTTGACTGGCAAAATTGAAGTGGGCAGTTTGAAAACTATTGCCCAGGCGGAAATTGGCGGGGATTTGGGTGTGGCGGGTAATTTGACAGTAATGGGCAATATTAATTTAACTGGCAATTTAGCTGTGGCTGGGCAAGAGGTGTTGGATAGTCAGCGGAATTTGAAAAATATTACTTCAGTCAGAATTACTGCCAGCGTAAATCCAGATGGTACAGTAACACCGGGTAACATTCCAGCCACTTCGGTTGGCACGGCGGTTTCTATTGCCCAAACTTCGGCCGATCCAGTTTCTGCCACCCGCGCCGCTTTGGCTTTGGCTTCTGCCGGCGCTTCGTCATTTGACTATTTGGTTTGGAGCGAGCCGTTTCAGGTAAGCTTTGATGGTAAAGTTGCGGCTCGCAGTTTAACTTTGGCTGAGGGTTTAACTATGGGCAGCGACAATTTGTTTTCTGGCACTTTGCTCGCAGGTAAATTAGCCGATGCTTTTGAAGGATTTTTAATGAAATTTGAAACTACTTCCGGTCGTTTGGTATTTGCTATAAATTCTCAAGGTTTATTAGTAACCGATGCGGTTAAAACCCGCGCTTTGGTGATAGATAATACTAATGAGCCGCGGGCGACTATTGGCTCGGGAGTAATTCCAGCCGGGGCTTTGTCGGCTATGGTGTCGGCGCCAGAAGTAAAACCAGGCATGAAGATTTTCTTAACGCCAAAATTACCCATCACTCAATCTTTGGCAGTGACTGATATTCAATCAGGCAGCTTTACAGTATCGTTGGTTTCGGGAGTGACCCAAGATTTACCTTTTGATTGGTGGTTAGTTGATGTTACTAATCCTTATTTTACCGCTGCGGTGGCGGGCGCTAATTATGTTGGCAGCAGCGCGCCAGCGGCGCCAATAGCTGGTAGTTCAGACGCCGTTTCATCATCTACAGAATCAGATATTACTACTACCGTTGATGCTTCAGTTACCCCGGAGCCAGCTGCTACTGATACAGCTCCTGCGCCTGGGTCGTCTACTCCTGTCGCTGTAGAAACCAGCCCGAATTTATAAAATAAATCCAAAACAAATTAGTCGTATTGATTTTTTGATTTTAAACCGCGAGGAATCATTGATTCATTAAACCACCAAGATTCATTTCATTTCATTTTATTTTTATTAATACCATAAAATGTCCGGCCGGACATTTTATGGTAAAGTATTAAAGTATTGGCTTTTTATTTTTACGGTGGCTGTAGAAAGTTGTCCGCTAAGAAAACATTTACCCATTCCTCAATTTTTAATTGTTTAATAAATTTAGTTAGTGGAATATAAATATCACGATTACTTACCCAAACGCTTTGTTGTAATTTTTTAAAACCACTTTGCCTTAAGAACCATCTAAATTGGCGTCTGATGGAATTGGTACTTTCAGGAATATCAAAAATTACTACTGTAAAGCGTCTCCCTGAGTGTCGTGGCGCTTGTAGTAATTGTTCTTGCAGTAAAATTTTTACACCTTTATTAGTCAAGGTAAGAATTAGTTGATCATTGACTTTTTTAGTTTTGATATAGTTATTGCGTTTTAAATTATAGAGAGCTCGACGCGCAGTTCGTTCATCTTCTAATTTTCGGCAGATACGGATATAACCTAAGCCGCCTTGCAAAAGAGCAGATTGCCAACGGCATGTATCATTAGCAATAGTTATAGATTTGTTAGCAATTTTTCCTGCTTGGAATAAAAGGTAGAGAAGAATTTTGGGTAGTGATTGACGTTTTTCTTTATTTTTAGCCATATTTTACTCTAGTTCTGTTTAAGTATTTAGCATATATTATTTTACCATAAAATGTCCGGCCGGACATTTTATGGTAACGATTATTTAGGTTAGTAGAATTAATAGAGGGTTGATTAAGAGTTTGATAAATATTAAATAATACAAAGTAAAAATTAAATTATTGCCATCGATTTGTGTTATTATTGGTACAAAAATATTTTTTTGTTATACTTAAATAAGTTTTTATAAGTAGAAAAAAATAAATATGATTTATGATTTTATTGTTTTTGGTGCCGGTGGAATGCAAGGTCGAATTGTGGTGCGTGATTTATTAGAAAAGGGTTATAATATTTTATTGTCGGATTTGTCCCAAGTAAAATTAAAGGAGTTGCTAAAAAAATATCGTCGTCAATCTGTTTTCGAACAGATAGATTTGCGGGATACCGATCGTACTATTGGTATAATTCAAAAATCTGGAGCTGAAGTGATTATTAATTGCGCGGAAGGCGATTGGAATATGAATGTTTATCAAGCCTGTTTGCATACTCAGCGTCATGTGGTGGATTTAGGTTCCAGAGTAGATATGACTCGCGACCAAATCAAACTTGATAAGCAGTTTAAAA
>CAZGYI010000074.1:0-3186 GCA_964530635.1 uncultured Gammaproteobacteria bacterium
GAGCCAGTAGCCCGTGGCACTCTAGCAGCTATTGGTTTAGCAGCTGCCAGGTTGTATAAAAAGTATCCTAAAGAAGTGGTCGCTACAATTAATTCGGATCATTATATTGGTGAAGAGCAGGAATATACTCGTATGTTAAAGCAAGCGGAAAAGGTAGTTAAGCATTTTCCCGAAACTATTACTTTATTAGGAGTACGCCCTACCTATCCAGAAACTGGCTATGGTTATATAAAAATGGGCAGTCAGATTTGGAAAATTAATAATCACCAGCAGATAGACGAAGTATTTTTAGTAGAAAAATTTATTGAAAAACCATCTTTAGAAGAGGCCAAAAAATATGTTAAAAAGTGGGAGTATTTATGGAACCCAGCTTATTTTGTTTTTTATCCCAAGACATTGTTAAAGCTTTATGCCGAATATCTACCAAAGTCAGGAAAAGTTTTTACCAACATTAATAAAATTTTAGGCAAAGCAGGTGAATTAAAAGTAATAACCAAAGAATTGAAGAAGCTACCAATCACTTCTATTGATTATGCTTTATTAGAAAAAATGAAGAATTTATTGGTGCTGCCAGCTGATTTTGGTTGGACTGATGTTGGTCATTGGCGGACTATTTATGATATTTTAGCCAAAAATAGCCGAGACAATGTGAGTCGAGGAACATATTTAGGAGTAAAATCAGCTGGTAATTTGGTGTATTCATTGTCAGGTAAGTTGATTGCGACAGTGGGAGTTAATAATTTTATTATTATTGAAACAGAAGATGCTTTGTTGGTTTGTCCTAAAAAATATTCTCATCAGGTTAAGGCAATTGTGGTTAAATTAAAAAAAATCAACAGAAATGATTTATTATGATGTTAACTAATTATCAACCTAAAGCAAACTGGAGAGTTAAATGGTTTTTTAAGATTATTTTGTATATTTTACTCATTGTAGCCATATTAGCTAGTTGGAGCGTTTGGACGCTGGTTAAACCAGCCGGCCCTAGTTTAGATCTAGTAAACTTTACCATTACTACCGGAGAAGATGTTAAAACTATTGGTAATAATTTGAAAATTAGCAAACTTATTGATAACCGTTTGGTGTTTGAAACCTGGGTGTACTTAACAAGTACAGAAAAAAAATTCGTAGCTGGAGATTATAAATTACCAGCCAATAGTAATATTATAAATATTATTAAATTATTAACCGGTGGAATAGTGCCGTCGTCAGAGGTTAATTTAACGATTATTGAGGGTTGGACTATAAAAGATATAGGTAATTATATTGAAGGATTTGGTTTATATAAAGCAGATGATTTTATGAAATTAGTTAGTACGCCGTCATTGTTTAATCCAGTTTTGGATTCATTGGATATTACGTTTTCGTCTAAACCAGCCAACGCTTCTTTAGAAGGATATTTATTTCCGGATACTTACCGGGTTTATTGGCAATCAAAGCCTAGAGATTTAGTTAGTAAGATGTTGGATAATTTTGTCAAAAAATTTAAACCTGAATGGCGTCTTGAATTAGAGAAAAGGGGATATAGTATGTGGCAGGCAGTGATTTTGGCTAGTATTGTAGAAAAGGAAGTAGCAGGGGAAGAAGATCGCCGGTTGGTGGCTGATATTTTTTGGCGTAGATTTGAAGTAGGTATGGGGTTAGAAGCTGATTCAACTATTAATTATATTACTGGAAAAAAATTACCAGCCGTGTCTTTGGAAGATACTAAACTAGATTCTCTTTATAACACTTATAAATATCGTGGACTTCCTCCAGGCCCAATTTGTAATCCAGGAGAAACAGCTTTACGAGCCGTAGTTTATCCTCAAAATAATAATTATTGGTATTTTTTAACTACCCCTGGTGGCGAGGTAATTTATTCGAAGACTTTTGAGGAACATAAAAAAGCCAAAGCACAATATTTGTATTAGGTAATTAGTAAAATAATTTAGTAAATATTGACGAGTTGCAAAATTATTTTTCCACTTGCTTTTTTATTATACTTGAATTAAGGTTAATTAAATTACTTAGTACATTAAAAATAAAATAACAAATAAAAGGTGAATTTATGAATCGGGAACATATATTTTTGCTGGTATTGGCGATTTTATTCGTCTTGGCGTGGAATCATAATCAAACATTAGAACATCAATATGTGACCATAAAAAATCAGTTGGATTCTCTTGGTGTTTTAATGGTCCAATTTGATTCAATGGCCCGTTATCGGGATAGTCTACTATGGAATTTTTTCTCTTTTTCTTCTTTTCATTTGCCTGATACTTATATTTGTCTAGGCCAGGTGGTGGATTTTACAAGACCGCAAGTAAGGCAAAGGGTGGAGGAAGAATTATATAAATTCTTGCGATACAGAGATCGTTTGGTAATGTGGTGGAAATTAAGCGGGAGATACTTTCCTTTGATTAAAGAGTCACTAAACGAGTTAGAATTACCAGAGAAATTAAAAATGCTAGCGATTTTAGAAGGTTTGCTTAATCCTAATTCCGTGTCGCATGCTAACGCTGTTGGTATTTGGCAATTTATTTATTCGACTGGTAAAGAATATGGATTAAAGAAAAATTTTTTCGAGGATCAAAGAAAGGATCCTTGGAAATCAACTAAAGCGGCTTGTAAACATTTAGTGGATTTATATCAGATAGCCTGGCTTAAAGGTAAAGGTAATCAAGGTTATCAGGACTGGTGGCTAGCTTTGGCTGCTTATAATTGTGGGCCAGGGCGGGTGAATAGCGCAACCAGGACTGAAGACCTAACAGATTTTTGGTCACTTAGAACTCTGCCTCTTGAGACTAGACGCTATGTGCCGCAATTTATAGCCCTTTGCTATATTTTTGACCATTTTGAATTTTTAGGATTAAGTGATGCTATAAGGTACCTGCCATTGCCGGCAGTTAGTGATACAACGGTTTATTTATCTAAAATCGGATCTTTAAATAATTTAGCTGTCGCTGTTGGTATTAGTCTAGATGATTTTATGCTAATTAATACCGCTATTGAAATCGATAGATTGCCGGTCGGCTACTATAGCGTTAAGACTATTGTCCCTTAAATATTAAGAAATACAATAAATAACAGTTGATGTCTTCCTGAATTACGGGAAGACATTTTTTTATTAAGCATTTTACCTGTGTTGCTTGACCGCCTTCGCGACACGCCCCAATGCTTGGCATTGGGGAAGGATAGCGAACC
>CAZGYI010000075.1:0-3165 GCA_964530635.1 uncultured Gammaproteobacteria bacterium
TTGGTTTAGTGATGTTGGTTTTAGGTATTAATTTATTGGATATATTTTATTGGACTAAAAGAATTCAACCAGTTATGCCAAAATTTTTATTAAATCATACTTGGAAAATTTCTAAATTTAATCATACCTTCGCACCTCTGTTAGTGGGAATAATTACTTTCTTTTTACCCTGCGGTTTTACACAGTCAATGCAGATTTACACTTTGACCCTAAGTGATTTTTTGCAAGGCGGTTTAACAATGTTTTTTTTCGCTCTAGGTACGTTGCCAGTATTGGCACTTATTAGTTTTGGTTCTTTTAGTATCCAACATAGTTCCAAGGCTGGAATTTTTCTTAAAGCAGCGGGCTTGGTGGTAATTATGTTTGCGGCGTTTAATTTGATTAATAGTTTGGTGGTGATAGGAGTTTTGCCTCCTATATTTAGTTTTTAGTCAGGTGAATCTTATATGAATAATAGAATAATCAAATATATTATTATTATGTCTATTGTGTCGTTGACGGCGCTCGGGGGAATTTTTATATCCACTTACGGCGGTTCCTCAGAACAAAATGACAACTTTGATAATGTTACTATATCTAACAATCAACAGATTATCGAGATAGGTGTTAAAGGAGGTTATATACCAAGACAAACCGTGGCTAAGGCTAATATTCCAACTATATTAAGATTTGTGACTAATAGTACATTTGATTGTTCCGCCGCTATTTATATACCAAGTCTTAATGTTAGTAAAAATTTACCTTTTTCTGGCACGACGGACATTGATATTGGTAATCCTCAACCTGGCACTGTTCGTGGTAGTTGTTCTATGGGTATGTATTTTTTTGAGATTGATTTTAATAATTGAAAGTTTTAAATCCGCTACATAAAACACGCCTTTTCTGTAATTTAATTATTGTTCTCCACCTGAGATGGATTAATCTTGGATGATAATATCTTGGTTCAAAGTAATCAGGCTTCGCAATATTTCTATGTATCTATTAAAACTATAATCAGGACGCCACAGATAAAGAGACAGAAGGGTTTGGGTTGGAGTTTTTTATTTAACCAAAGCTGGGAACCAGCCACTAGGATTATCCAGATTGCTACCGTAGCCACCATCACAGGGATTCCTACTCTGATAACTTCGGATAATATTTGAGTAAGACCAGCAGTAAAAAAGGACGGATAAAAAACAACTTCACCGTGATAAATATGTTCTGGTATAAGTTAAGTAATTCCTCCCCAGAGTATGGTTTGCAACCAATTAAGGTGATAGTCGGCAGTAATTTTTTTCTTAAGAAAAGTCACAATAATCGCAGCTGTAGTGGGGATTAAAAACAAGCCATAATTAATTTTATCTTCAAATTTTTGTGCAAAGATTTAAAAAATTCTGACTAGTTTTTTAAGTCAGAATTAGGTTGGTGGGAAAAAATTTCCACAATTATACTTATTACCATAATGATGAACATTATAGCTATACCCCAGCCAATAATATTAGCGGCTATACTTAATATAATCGCCGCTAGTTCAAGTATACCAAGAAGAATACCAAACAAAAGAGACGAAATAAAAACTCAATTCATTTTAGCAAGAACATGATTATCATCTCTTATGTTAAATAACAATTTGTTATAATTATATTCCGTCGTAGGTGGTTTGTCAATAATTGAATAGCTAGAAGATAATACTAGACTATTTTATTTTTTATTCAAGTTATGTTTGTAGAACTGAAATTTTAACATTATCTTTTTTAGCTAGTTAATGCTACTATATATTTGATTATGTTTGATTTAGTAATGTTAATAAAGACCATTGGTTATTTAGGTATATTTGGTATTGTTTTTGCTGAATCAGGATTATTTTTTGGTTTTTTTCTACCCGGAGATAGTTTACTGTTTACCGCTGGCTTGCTAGCTTCTCAGGGTTGGTTTAATATTTGGTTGTTAGTTAGTGGGACATTTATTGCCGCGGTAGCGGGGGATAGTGTTGGTTATGCTTTTGGTTATCGAGTTGGTCCAAGAATTTTTAGTCGACCCAAGTCGTTTTTATTTCATCCAGAACAGTTGGAACGCGCGAAACATTTTTTTGATAAGCACGGCGGCAAAACTATTATTATTGCCCGTTTTATTCCTATTGTCCGTACTTTTGCTCCTATTTTGGCGGGTGTAGGCAAAATGAAGTACAGTTTTTTTTTACTTATAATATCGTGGGGGCGGTTTTGTGGGCTATTGGAGTAACTTTGATCGGTTATTATTTGGGTAGTATAATCCCTGGAATTGATAGGTATTTGTGGCCGATTATTATTTTAATTATTTTAATTTCTTTGCTACCCACTTTTGTACATATAGCTAAAGATAAAAATTTCCGTCAGCAGTTGTTTTTAAGTATTAAAAATCATTTTAGTTATAAAAATAAGGATATTTGATAAGATAATTTTTGCTAATTTTAGCTAAGATTAGCAACGTTAATATTTATCCCCAGCATTATAATGTTGTTTTCTACCCAAAAATAAGGATTTTGTGCTATATTTAGATAATGGGGACAATAAAAACCCCTAAATATATTTATAATTAATTATTAAACAGGAGCAAAAATATGGCCAAAGGTATGACCAAATCTCAAGTCTTACAGGCTCTTGCTGAAAAAATAGGCAAGACTCGTAAGGAAGCATCAGACACAATTGATGCTTTAGTAGCGCTCGCTTATAGCGAGACCAAAAAGTCAGGTGAATTTACTCTCCCGGGTTTGGGTAAATTAGTTAAAAAGCAACGCGCTGCCCGACAAGGTCGCAACCCAGCCACTGGTGCTACTATTCAGATTCCTGCCAAGACTGTAGTAAAGTTTAGGGTGTCCAAGCAAGCCAAAGACGCTATTCTATAAAATTTAAGTTATAGATGAAATAGATAAAATCATCCCGATCCGCCAGCCGGTGGACTATTGGGATGATTTTAAATTACCTTTTTGTCTTATAGTTTTTGGCCTTAAGGAGAAATATGTCAGTCACCATCACCTTAAAGAATTTTAGCTTAAGGTGGGATGCCGCAGCGGCGGCGCTGGACATATTTCCCTCCAAGGTTATTTTTCACTGGCATTTTTTACCCACTAAGACTAAAAAATACAGATGGTCGTTTTTTGGTCCAGCTGGACATAAAAATGACCAAGGGATAATTGTTTTTCTTTTT
>CAZGYI010000076.1:0-3139 GCA_964530635.1 uncultured Gammaproteobacteria bacterium
GTCGCATTCATCTCCAGCCTTAAAAGGCTGGAGTATTCTGCGACATTTAATAAAATTTTTTATTTGACAAGAAAAAATTCTACTTTTACAATTAATTTAGATACTTGTTTTTATTTTTTTTTTATTTTATACTAAAATAGTAAGAAAAATAAATTTTAAATCATAATTTTGGAAAATTTGTTTCCACAAAGAGAGGAGGTGAACTTATGGCCAAAAAGAAAAAGGCAAAAAAAACTAAGAAGACAAAGGGTGGAAAGAAAAAGAAGAGAAGATAGTATTTCCTTTTTAGATGATTATCAAACCTCACTTCGCTAGACGAAGTGAGGTTTGGTGTTTATCAAAATCTTTATCACTAATTAAAACAAGGTGGCTTGAGATTGTTTGACTTGTTCCCCTGCGCTAAATATAGAAATGACTCCGTATACTCCATCATAGCCAGATTTAATAATTACTTCGCCCCGACGCAACTTACTAATTGCTTCCACTACTCCACCATTGGTAATTTTAATTAATTTACTTTCAGGAACATCAAGTAAAGTCTGTAGCTCTCCGCCACCAGCCGATACCAAACTCCAATATTCAACTTCTACAGCTTTAGTTTGCCTACCCTTCACGCCTTGAGCTTGGGCTATTACTTTATCAAGTTCAATTAGACTAATAAAATAAGGAGCCCCTTCTGGTTTAGCGCCTTCTGATTTATCTGCCAATTCTTCCACTCGATAAAGAACGCCAATAGTCAATTCGCGTCCACATACCGGACATAAACCTTTATGCCTTGCTGTCTCTGTAGGATTCAAACATATTTTACAATCACGATGACCATCAAAATGATAGCGACCCTCTTCAGGAAAAAATTCTATAGTGCCAGCTAACTTTAAAAAAAGATTTTTATCTCTTCCTTGACTTCGGGCTTCGGGGCTACCAAATTTGATAGCTTGCATAATATTATCATATGAAAGTTCCTCGCCTTCAAAAATATCAACTTCCCGACCAATATTAGGTAAAGAATGTGCGTCAGAATGCGAGACTAATGCATATTTATTATTTTGCGATAAGCGCCAGTTCATAAGCGGATCAGATGAAAGACCGGTTTCTAAAGCGAAAATATGTTTAGTTAAATCACCAAAACATTCTTTCACGCTGTTATAACCAGATTTAGAGCCAAAAATAGCAAACCAAGGAGTCCAAACATGAGCCGGAATTAAAACATTGCGTTCATCTGCTTCTAAAATCAATCTTAATAAATCTTGTGAAGACATACCTAAAATCGGTCGACCATCAGCTTTTAACTTGGCCCCGCGTTCAATTAATTTTTTATTTATCTTATTTGCTGTTTCTATAGAAGGAGAATAAATGCAATGATGAACCCGCCGCGTACTGCCAGCATGAGAATAAATGCAAGCCACCTCGGTACCAATAATAAAATGAACAAGCGCTAACTCCTTTTCTTTAAAACGGGGATCTTTAAGGCGCAAATTTTGTCTTAAACGATATAAACCATTGCCTTCTGGTTCTAATTTTTGTTTAATTTCCTCAAACCATTTAGGATGCGTAAAGTCAGCGCAATTAACCAACCCGACACCCTTAATCCTGCACCATAAATCAATGTTCTCTAAAGTAAGCTGCGGCGAACAGGCGCGTGAATATTTGGAATGTATATGAAGATCGGCATATAGGCGCATAATCTAAGTGTAACATAAATAAAGAAAATGGCTGATTTGAAAATTCCCACTGGGTTTATTTAAAAAATATGGGGACAAGACTGCTCCCTATATATGGTTATTACTACGACTCTTTCTTTTTTTGTTCAACCCACTTCTCTGGATCAATGATCGATTTGCTGATCTCATAAATTATATAGATCAACACGGTCGTCAGTAAAATTACCATCCACGATATAGACTTCATAAATGACCAGAACCCGTCTCCGAGGGCTATGGCTTCTTGTACGATCCATACTATGCAAACTCCATAGATTACTAACAAGAACATGATAACTGTAAGCCCTAATATTCTAACGAAGAAATGTGACTTAATCGCCCAAAGTGCGTCCTTAACTTGTTGATCACTGGTCTTAAATGGGTTTAAAAATTGCAATATTTTAACTAATTCTTTCATTGCTACCTCTTTCTTTCTATTGGTGTTTGTTTTTAGTCTAAATTATCAAGAATTCTATCCGGAATTGTTCCCTTATACGTTTTAATAAAAAACCAGCTAATTTATGTCCTGGCAATAATGACTCCGAACTGGTACGGTACACAATCTTGGCGCTGGCCTACTTTCCCGCAGACTAATTGTCTGAGTATCATCGGCGCTGCGGTGCTTAACTGCTCTGTTCGGAATGGGAAGAGGTGTTTCCACCGCGCTTGAAGCACCAAGATTGTAAATCGTACGCGAGCTCTGACAGACGAATTGACGCTCGAAGGCTTAACTGCTCTGTTCAGAATGCCTGCCTACGGTAGGCAGGGAAAGAGATATTTTTCCTCGACTTGAAGCACTAAGACGTAATTGCTGATTTTTTTACTTTAAATTAGATTAAATTCCAGCTATAGTCGATGGGGTTAGATAAAATATCAAACCGATAATCATCGACAAAATAATGAGTAATAAAGCTAATTGTAATCCTTCTCTTTTTTTATTTAACATCTTTTTAAGTTTATCTCACACTAAACTAATATCAATTTTGATGATTAAACATATTTTTAAAAGTAAGCGCGAGGGTGAATTTAATAATTCGTTCTTGTGGTTAAACATTCAGCTAATTAGTATGGCTCGGCTTAAATCCTTACAGATCTTACACCTACCACCTATTAACCCCATCATCTCTGGGGAGCTTAATAACGAAATCTAATCTTGAAGACGGCTTCACACTTATATGCTTTCAGCGTTTATCCGTGCCGAACGTAGCTACCCAGCTATGCCCTTGGTAGGACAACTGGTACACTAGAGGTTTGTTCTTCCTGGTCCTCTCGTACTAAGGAAGAGCCTTCTCAAGTTTCGAGCGCCCGCGACAGATAGGAGACCGAACTGTCTCACGACGTTCTGAACCCAGCTCGCGTACCGCTTTAATTGGCGAACAGCCAAACCCTTGGGAGCTTCTTCACCCCCAGGATGCGATGAGCCGACATCGAGGTGCCAA
>CAZGYI010000077.1:0-3113 GCA_964530635.1 uncultured Gammaproteobacteria bacterium
TGGGTGGTGAATTATCGGCCCATTATTCTTTTCGTGATAATTATTATGCTGATTCAGGTTTTATCGCACTTTTATTAGTACTAGAGCTATTATCCAAAACTAGAAAACCATTATCAGAATTAGTAAAAGAATATTCGCCATATTATAAGTTACCAGAGATTAATTTACGGGTTAAAGATCAGCAAGAATTAATTAATAGAGTAAAAAATTATTATACTGACGCTAAACAGGATGAACTTGATGGTATTACTATTCAATATGATAGCTGGTGGGTTAATGTTAGGTCATCCAACACAGAACCATTATTGCGAGTGACTCTGGAGGCTAAAACCAATGAAATATTAGAGCAAAAAAAACAAGAGATTTTATCTTTACTTAAAGAATAATTATGATTGGAGCATTTGATTCAGGCATAGGCGGATTAACCGTAGTTAAAGCTATTTGGCAATTATTGCCCAATGCGCCACTTATTTATTTTGGCGATACCGCTCGTACACCTTATGGTGATAAAAGCGCCGAAGTGATTAGCCAGTTTGGTGTGGAAAATGCAGAATTTTTAGTAAATAAAGGAGCATCAGTTTTGGTCGTGGCTTGCAACACTGTTTCAGCGGTGGGTATGGAGGCTATTAAGCAGCGCTTTCCCAATTTGCCAATTTTTGAAGTAATTACCCCGGCAATTGAAAGAGTAAGAGGTTTGAGTAAAAGCAAGAGAGTAGGGATTATCGGTACCAGGGCTTTGGTTAATAGTCAAATTTATCCAAAATTATTAAAGCAAGCAGGCAATTATCAGGTTTTTCAGCAAGCAGCGCCTTTACTAGTCCCTTTAGTAGAAGAAAATTGGCTAGATAAACCAGAAACCAAAAGAATTATTAAAGGTTATTTGCGTCCGTTAAAACAGCAGCAGGTTGATACTTTGGTTTTGGCTTGCACCCATTACCCTTTGCTTAAAAAGATTATTATCCCGCGGGTGGGCAGGCAAGTAAAAGTAGTTGATCCAGCAGATGAAGTAGCTCTAAAATTAAAAGAGTATTTATCAGTTAACGGTCAAGAGTATTTGGGCGAAGGAGCTAGTCATTTTTATGTATCTGATTTAACACCTCATTTTCAGGACATTGCTCAAAAATGGCTGGGTAAAAAAATTAATTTAGAAAAAGTAAAGCTATCGTGATTTGCTAGCGTATTGTCATCCCCGATCTAATCGGGATCCAGAAAGAAAAATAATTTCATTTCATATTTCTAGATTCCCGCTTGGGCCTGCCTACCGCAGGCAGGCAGGAATGACAAAAATAGCAGGAACGACAAAGAAAGCGAACTCACCAAACTCTATTATAAAAATTTAATTATAATTTTATGTCCAATATCGTTTTTACTGAATTAGAAGGTTGGGAAGAACCATATTTAAATGACCAATTATCAGGTCATAAATTAACTTTTATCCGTCGACCATTACAAAATCAGGATTTTGAAAGTATTAAACGTGCAGAAATTTTATCACCATTTATTTATACGCCCGTGACCGCCGAGGTTTTGGAAAAATTACCTGAATTAAAATTAATTGTCGCACGTTCTACTGGTTTTGATCATATTGAGGTAAAATTATGCCAAGCTAAAAACATTATAGTTTGTAATGTGCCGTATTATGGTGAAAATACTGTAGCCGAACACACTTGGGCTTTGATTTTAACTCTTTCCCGAAAAATAATTCCATCTTATGAGCGCACTAAGCGGGGAGATTTTTCTTTGGATAATTTACGCGGTTTTGATTTAAAAAATAAGATTTTAGGTGTAGTAGGTTGTGGACACATTGGTCAGTATGTAGTTAAAATTGCCAAAGCCTTTGGTATGAAGGTAGTGGTTTTTGATCCCAAATCAAACCAAGACTTGGCCAGTTTATTAGATTTTAGTTATGTATCGTTAGATGCTTTATTAAAAGAAGCTGATGTTATAACTTTACATGCTCCATATACCGAAAGAAACCACTATTTGTTAAATGGCGAAAATATGAAGTTAATTAAACCAGGCGCTATATTGGTTAATACCGCTCGCGGTGGTTTGATTGATACTATGGCTTTAGTTAAAGCATTAGAATCTGGCACTCTAGCCGGCGCAGGTCTGGATGTTTTGGAAGAAGAATATGCGATAAAAGAGGAAAGTGAATTATTAAGCCCGGAATTTAAAAAGAAATGTGATTTAAAAACCGTGATTGCCGATCACATACTATTAAAACGCGATAATGTTATTATCACCCCTCATAATGCTTTTAATAACCAAGAGACAATTTTAAGAATTTTGGATACCACTATTGAGAATATTAAAGGATTTTTAGAGGGAAAAGTAGTGAATGAGGTTAAGCAATGAGTAATAGACGACAGTATTTAATAGGTAGATTTTTTAGTTCGATTCCTACCGCCCCTGAATTTCCCTTCAACCACCTGATGAGGGTGGTTTTTGAGTAAATAAAAAGAGGCATCCTATATATTCAGATGCCCCTGAGTTGTTATAGAAGTAACGATCGAGTCTCGAACCACATTTTACTCACGTGGCTGTGAAGGAGGTGGTGGGGATGAAATGTCTGGGCGTTATTGAGTAGGTCTTTTTGAATTCATCCTCAGGCATATCGTCGATGACGACTTCTAGTTCAGCCCCACGAAGGTCAAACTTCGAAGCTAGGTTGAACTGAATACCATGCTGGTTAAGAAGTGTTTGGACCATTGCCGGATCGCTGTCGGTGAAAATCGTAACCGATTGTTTCTCAGCCAGCTCGTTTATATGTCTAAGTACAGCCTGGTTGATCGCACCGTTGTCGTCCACTAGCGTACCGAACATATCCACGAAGACTCCGGACAAGAATTTGCCATGGAATTTTCCCTCTCGTGTCGGTTGCCATTGCCTTACAACGTCTGCTATTTGCTTAAATGTGCCTGTCAGTCCAGCCTTTTCAGCTTTCTGCAGCCAGTTCTGCTTTGTGATTGCGGTTGATCCATGTTCAACGTGGCGTAGGTCATGGCGGAGTATCGCCATCAGCTGTTCGTGTTCAGTAACTTCATATAGAGCTTGCGCGAAGCTGTTGCCGATTTTAGTACCGTCCTTGAGTCTTGAGTAGCGAGCCAATA
>CAZGYI010000078.1:0-3068 GCA_964530635.1 uncultured Gammaproteobacteria bacterium
TCCGTTAAAACATGGTTCGAGCCGATTGTTTTTCCGGGCTCTTTGGCGGTTTTGATCGGTGCGGCTCCGCCGCATTTTCGCGGGGGGACTTCCTCGCCCCGCCAGAGCGGGGCGAAATGCGTTCGGATTAGCTTCACTATACTGCACCAGTAAGAAATCTAAAGTGGGGGGGGGTTGTTTTTTATTAGTTACGAAGTATAATAAAAGTGCCTAACTAATAAATAAAAGTTTACGTCCCAACTTTCAGATTATATTAAACAAGCCCGTGCCGCTGGTATGAGCGATGATCTTATCATTGCCGAACTTAAAAAAGCAGGTTGGCAAGAAGCAGATATTCAAGCTGGTTTTATGGAAGTAGACGCCCTTATTCCTACCGTCACCAATATTCAGATCCCTCCCCAAATTTTCAATCAACAAATACCTACAGAACTAGCTAAACCCAAAATCTGGAAAAAAGTCGCTCTAGCGCTGGGTATTATAGTTATAGTCGGAGGAGTATCCGCGGGCGCTTATTATACTTATAATAAATTTTTTACTAGAGGACAAGATTTATGGGCCAGAGCAGTAACTAAAACCTTTTCTTCTCCCTATATGCGCGTATCAGTTGAAGGAGAAATTAGTGATGTAATTCCTACGGATAATACCAACAGCGAGCTTGATTATTTAGCGGAGTGGTTTGGTACTGGAAGAGTAGCTATTGGCATAAAGAACATTGGCGATTTCAAGATTGATCCAGGAAAACAAGTCGATTATGGTAGTGTATTAACTTTGTCTAGTAAAGTAGGTGGATTTAAGATGTCAATAGATTTTGATATTAAAAAAATAGGCTCTGATTATTATTTCAAAGCCGGCAGTAACCCTCTGTTTTCAGAATTTTTTGATATATCAGGCGACAAAACACCAGATTGGGTTAAAATAAATTTGGACACGCTCAGGGAATTTATAAAGGAAGAAAAAAACAATCCTTATTCATTTGGAGAAATGGAAGATTTAATGAAATTTTCTGAATTTGATTTTAATGAGCAGATAAAGGAATTAAAAAAAGCTTTACTTGATGTTCAGCCGTTGAAATTAGGCAAAAAAATAGGTGACGAAAACATTAGTTTAACTTCTAGCGAGGGCACACAAGTAGTTAAAACTTGGCATTATCAAACAGAATTTGATAAAGAAGGTATCAAAAAATATCTAGACAAAGTGGCCGATATTTTTAAATTAAAGAATGATGCTCGTGGTAAAGAGTTAGTAATTCAGGTAATAGACAAGGTCAAGCCAACTATTGATATTTGGATTGGGCAAAGCGATTATTTAATTTATAAAATCAACATCAATACTAAACTACCTTCAGTTTTGAGTATTATGCGTGAAATGGAAAAAATGCAGAAGAGAGATGGTGGGCGTACGGCTAATGCCGAGGATATTATTAAGGGTTTAAATAAATTTTACGAACAAAATGGGCGTTACCCTAATAGTTTACAAGAGGTTCCTAATCAATTATATGGAACTTATTATTATAAAGCAAACGAAAGCTCTTTGTTGTTAGATGCCATAACCCCAGCTGACAGTAAATGTACTGATGAAGAAAACAAATATAATTATCGGGTATTAAATAATGGTAAAGATTATTCTCTACGCTTTTGTTTAGGTAACGAGGGGTATTGGTATTATTCTGATGTGTTTAAGACAAATAGCGATGCCGCAACAAGCGGTTTGCAGGGTTTAAAAAATATTAATTTAAATGTTAATTTGGATGAGCCTGTAGATTTAGGTAGTTCTGATGACAACAAGATTGGCCCGGGGATTGTAGAAGCTACTTCTACTGGTATAAGAACGGTAGACACATTAAAAGATCGTTCAGGTAATGTTTTATGGCAAAATATTATAAATTCAGCACCTCTTATTGGAGAATTCAAAATTACTATATTAATGTCTGATTTCAGTAAAAAAGTAGAAGTAACTGCTCCAGAAAAATATAAGGATCTATTGGGTACATTGGAAGAAGCTAGAATAAAATCACGCGATGCCAGACGAGTGGCTGACATTAAACAAATTCAGACAGCTTTGGAGATGACTTATGCTGATCTACGCGGTTATCCTGTTTCAGCTACCCCAGTTATTTTAGGGCAGGGTAATTTTTTGACCTTGGGCAATACTGGTTTTGCTGCCAACACTTCTGGATTCGTTACTACTTATATGAAAAAGGTACCATCGGATCCCACACCCACTATTTCTAATTACATTTATTGTAGTACTGCCTATAAAGAACCTGGCAAATGTGCTAATTCAAACGAATTATATATTATTACCTTCCAACTAGAAGGCGGGGCCGGTAATTTAATAGCTGGTAAACATGTAGCAACCCCAAGTGGTATAGATTTATTTATGCCTATTAATAGGCCACAGTCTAGTAATATCCCCTCTAAAGATAAGGAACAACAAAAAGTTAATATTTCAATAAAACCAAATGATTATATTCGGGGTTTATCTAATGCTCCTATAAAAATAATAATATTTACTGATTTAGAATGTCCTTATTGCAAAATTCTTCATACTACCCTGCAACAATTAATGGAGAATTATGGTAATAAGGTTGGATTGGTCTTTAGACATTTCCCTATGTCTTTTCACACTAATGCCCAAAAAGAAGCTGAAGCGGCTGAGTGTGTTGGTAAATTAAGTGGTTCTGATAAATTTTGGTCTTTTATTGACAGGATTTTTGAACGTACCACCTCCAACGGTACTGGTTTTG
This sequence comes from uncultured Gammaproteobacteria bacterium, assembly GCA_964530635.1. Lineage (GTDB taxonomy): Bacteria > Patescibacteriota > Patescibacteriia > Veblenbacterales > UBA10138 > CAZGYI01. Next base: position 2,747 of record CAZGYI010000078.1, read on the forward strand.
CTTTGTCCGGCCTTTCTACATTAGCAGTTGAAATTGGAGTTAATAAAGATCAATTTAACACTTGTTTAAATAGTGGTGAGTTTACCGCTAAAATACAAGCTGATATTCATGAAGGCAGCAGCTATGGTATAACCGGTACGCCAACCATCTTTATCAACGGCCAAAAGGTAGAAGGGGCTGTTTCTTATTCTCAATTGAAGAGCGTGGTAGATCAGGGTTTGGATGGAAACTAGTAAATATTTTCTTATGGAAATTAAGCCGGGTAAATATCAACACTTTAAGGGAGATATAGTTGAAGTAATTGGTAAGGCTCTGCATAGTG
>CAZGYI010000079.1:0-3055 GCA_964530635.1 uncultured Gammaproteobacteria bacterium
TAAACTTTATTCTCAGACATACCTTTTATGATTATAATTTAAATTTTATTATATACCCACGTAATCAAATTGGATTTTTTATCATTACCGACCTAATCGGGAATTTAGAACTAAACTTGTTGTCTGGATTCCCGCTTTCGCGGGAATGACAAAGTTTTAAGATTGTTTTTCTAAAGCTTCCTTCAATTTATCTTTAGGTTGCACTCCATGAAATTGCTTTACTATTTCCCCCTGCTTAAAAATTAACAAACTAGGAATGCTCATGATATTATATTTTCCTGCCAAATCACCATTCTCGTCAATATTAACCATACCAACCTTAAAAGGTTTACCCTCTAACTCTTTAGCCAACTCTTCCACGATTGGTCCTTGCATTCTACATGGACCACACCAAGGAGCCCAAAAGTCAACCAAAACAGGAACCTCGCTTTTTAACACTTCTTGTTCAAAATTTTGTTTAGTCAAATTTATTTCTGCCATATATAAATTTAAAAAATTAAAAATCAACCTGCGTACCGCCAGCCCGCCACCAGCGGTAGATTATTATTTGAGTTAAGGTATAATTATTTATCATCATAATAATTTTAAGTATTAGCTTTGGCAGGCGGGAATGTAAAATTATCTTAAGAAGTAATTTTAAATAATTGAGCTACGGTTTGTTCAAGTTTTTTAATTTTAGTCTGAGAATCTTTACCAGTATTAAAGCAACCATTAGCTTCGGCTTCTAATAATAAACGCCCCAGCTTTTCTAAAGAAGCGCGTGCCGCGACAATTTGTTGCAATACTTCCCCGCAATCGCGTTTGTCTTGCATCATTCTACCAATACCTTGGATTTGTCCTTGTAAACGATTAAAATGCTGGTTAATTTCTTTAATATCATATTTTATACTTATACTTATACTCATACTACATACCAGTATAGGGTATTGTAAAAAAATATCAAGATGTTTATTATTTAAATACCCTCTACATCCTAACTGTGGATCACGAAGTAACCCGTGGCCATGGAATAAGCTTACGGGGTTTGAGTTACTCGGTACAAGTCTAAACAGGCTAACCGCAAATCCTCTAAGTAGGTCATCCTAAAGGAGCTCCTGACGGAGCAAAGCGCTAGTTCAATAAACTGAACTAGCTTTTTTTATTTTACGACACTAAAAATAATATAAAAAGAATTATAAACTAAATACTTGTTCCACGTGAAATATTCTATATTGGTGCGTTTGCTTGACGAAATCCGAACCTTTTTTGAACGAAACTGACGGCGCGCTTCCCGCCTGCGCCGAGGCTTCGGCGGGCAGGCGCGCGCCAAACTGAACGTTCGGGCGGGGCTTTCGCCGCCGCAATTTTTCGTGCCAACAAAGTTGGCGCGCCGCCTAAAATTCCTAAACTGTAAATCCAACCAATTTAACTAACAACCAAGAAATTACCAGAAATGAAATTGAAAATAGAGGAACAAATATAATTTTCGCTCTGTCTTTTGGCTGAAATGACCACGATGAATAATTGTTCAATTTAAGCTGTTCAAACAAATTTTTGTCTTCCGGTTTTACTCTTTTGATTATTAGAGAAAATATCAATACTGCGGCTGAAACTAATACTAATATAAGCTGTTCTGTCGCGTAGAAAAAACCTGGCCCAAACAAATCTGCCAACTCTGTAATTAGACTAGGGACAGCAAAAAGAGAAATTAGTAAAAATGGTGAATCAGCTAATAATAGAATAGCTGCCAGTTTTCTTTTCCAGAAATAGCCCTTTTGTTTTATTTCAGCAAGTATCGGTTCAACGCTTTCATTTTTTTCTTTTGTGCTAATAAGCGTAGCTGTTATTAACAAACCGAAAATTGATAAACAGTTAGACAACCCTACAAGTCCCAGTTTAAATATGTTTTTTCTTAATGTTTTGAAAACAATCCAACCTGCCAAAAGCCCGGTTATCAACGAACTTATGATTAGTAAAATTATTGCGCTAATTGCAGGATGTTTGGCGACAAATGTTGAGTAGTAAGTTTTTATAGGCGAAGAATTGCTTATCCATAAATCATCAGTTAAGAATTTTGAAGGGGCGTTGATCTCTATTTTAGTGTATTTGATATTTTTATTTTGTCCGCTATAAAAAGTTTTCAAGTCATCGGCAAAACTAGCATAATTGTCAATATAATAATCTGTCTTTGTATAACTCCTAATATCTTGAAAGACTTTTGGCGAAACATGCCCGATTACTCTAATTGTCGCCGGAACTATTTTACTTCCGTAAACACTTGTCGGAAGCATGGGGTAATAAATATCTTTCGTTGGAAATGTTACAAAGACACCTCTGTTTTGAGTAGATATAGTTTTTTCTGGAGAGTTTATCCACGAAGCAACGAAAGAATATTCTTCCCCGATATAATTATCCAAAACCGGGATAGATCCACTTTCAATTTTTAATCCTTTATTTTTTAAATAATCATAAAGGCCGACTGCGGTCTTTGCAGTGATGATTTCTGAAGTTATACCTTCTTTTTCTAAATATTCATAAACCACAACATCCTGCTCAACGTCCCTGCCAAAACCTTGCGGCGCGCCAAGAGCGTTATCCATTCCTTTTCCGGTTGTCCCTAGTGTGGCGTAGAATGAAATAAAAGGAATTGTATAAAGTTGCGTCATTTGCAAAAATTTCGTTGTATCGTCAAGATTGGATTTCGCTTTTTTTGAGATTTCTTCACCGCTTAATCCGGGCAGACTTTTTACAACATCAATCGCAACCTTGTTTGGTTCCGAAGGAATAGGAAAGAGCCAAACAGCGCCATTGCTATTTTCTCCCTCAAAACCAACGCTGATAATCATTTTTTGCAAGCCGTTATCATAATTGATAAATGCTTGCTGATTGCTCTCGTTTGAATAATCCCAGCGGTCAGAATAGGGATCGGGTTTTATCATCATTCCGTCTGCTAAAACCGATTTAGGAATAAAGGAAAATACCGCTAAAAGTGTGGTTAGCGATAAAGTAATAAAAGATAATACATAGCTTACTTGAATCTCGCCCTTTTAAATAGCATTTAATAGCGAAATTTGGC
>CAZGYI010000080.1:0-3035 GCA_964530635.1 uncultured Gammaproteobacteria bacterium
TAATTCAAAGTAATAATTCGTCGCTCATTAAAGGCGAGCGGCGGGCAGGTTTGATTTTTAAATTTTTAATTATCTAGAATTGTTCTAAAAATCTTAAATCGCCTGATAAAAATAAACGAATATCATCAATGTGATATTTCATCATCACTAAACGCGAAAGGCCTAAGCCAAAAGCAAAACCCGAAAACTTTTCTGGATCAACTCCACCGGCTTTCAAGACATTGGGGTGAACCAAACCGCAGGGCAATAATTCCACCCAACCAGATTGTTTACAAACACTACAACCCTTGCCTCCACAAATAAAACATTTGATATCTAATTCAAAAGCAGGTTCCACAAAAGGAAAATACCCTGGTCGTAATCTAATTTCTACCTCACGATGAAATATGCCAGATAACAATTCTTTCATTACTCCAATTAAATGAGCTACGGTAATATCCTTAGCTACCATTAAACCCTCCAGCTGCCAAAAAGTATGCTCATGCGAAGCGTCAGTAGCTTCATAACGAAAAACCCGACCCGGTACCACGGCGCGCAAGGGTGCGCCATATTTTTCCAAAGCCCTAACCTGCACCGGCGAAGTATGGGTGCGCAACAGGAAACGATTATCCGCCTGACCGCCCTTAATATAAAAAGTATCTTGGATATCGCGTGCCGGATGCCAAGGGGGAATATTTAAAGCTTCAAAATTATAATACTCGCTTTCCAGTTCCGGACCATCCAAAATCATAAAACCCATAGAGTGAAATAATTCCTCCAACTCTTTTTGTATCAGAGAAATAGGATGCCAGTGTCCGTGTTTAACTTTAATACCCGGCAAAGTAACATCAATTTCTGTTGCTGTGGTAGAAACAACAGCGCTAAATCTATCTTTTACCCGAGCCAATGCCTGATTCATTTCTTGTTTAATTTGATTACCCAATAAACCCAGCTTTGGCCGTTCTTCAGCTGCCACTTCTTTAATCGCCTTAAGCAAACTGGTTAACTCGCCCCTCCTGCCAAAATACTTAATTTCCCACTTTTTAATTTCCTCTCCTAACTCTAATTTCGCCAATTCAGCCAAAGCTTTCTTTTTTAAATCTTGCAAAGAATCAATCATAAATTACTTCTGTTCCGGCGGACTTGGTCGCCTCATTGATAAAAAGAAAAATTCTATAATAGTCAAAGCTAAAATTAAAATTACTAAATTCCACCAGGTTAATAACCTTTGTTCCTGTAGCAATAAAGCTAAAACCGCCACGATTCCTAAAAGTATCCCCTGACGAAAGGAAATGGAAACTTGACGAAACACCACTTCATCTTTATGCAGCCAATAACGCAAAGCAAAACCAATCAAGGTGGTAGTGCCAATAATAGCAATAAATAAAGCTAAATAGAAAAAAATAAATCCCATAGTTCCGGCTGATTCAGGGGTTAAATAAAAAATCACCAACAACCAAGCTGTCCAGGCACCACAAGTTCCTAAAAGCATTAATAAAATATATTGCCGAAGTGTCATTATTATAAAAAAGGGGTTAAAACTTACCCTTTTACTTTAGCATATTTTAACCATTTCTACAAACCCAAAATAGCGTAATAATAAGATTAATTTTGATTCTAATATTAGCCAAAAATTCGTAATCTTTTTACCTTATGAGCAAAGCGTGATTCAATTAAATTTAAAATATCCTTTTCTGATAATTTTAACTCTTGCGCTAATGCCGAAGAGGAAACCTGAATATGTAAAGTGTCGTTCTTTAAATATAGATTCCGTAGCATATCCAGGGCTGAATTTCCCCAACGATTTTTTACATATTCTTTAAAAACTTCAATAATCTGGGCAATAATCGCCTGTTTTAATACCCCGTGATCTAAAAGCCGCGAGGGTAAAATATTTTTTAATGATTGGAACATATTATTTAATTTTCCATCTTTTCTCTGGCAACCTGTCTAATCTTTTGTTGTATTCTTTCTTTAAATTTTTTACCAACCAAATCAAATAATTTCAATAATTGTTCAAAAGTATTCTCACCTCCTAAGAAATCCCAACAGTCTTTACCAATTAAAAATTCTTTTCCTTTCTCGAGTGCGCCCTGTTCAGTAAATCTTTCGTAAGGTTGCGGGTGATAAGGATTGTATTGCCGCTTCTTCTATTGCTGTCTTTAAAACTGTTTCCATATCAAAAGATAATCCTGATTCAACGCCTTTTATGGCGGTGTATAACTCTTTATCATTCAATTTCCGCCCTATTCGACGTAATGCCTCCTGCTGTAGATCTTCAATCGTTATTGAAAAAACAATTTTATTATCGTTTTGATTTTTATTCATATTCAATTTTAAAATTATTGACCTTTGCCTCTTCTCGCAAAAGGGACAAAATTTCCTTTTGTGAAACAGAGAGATTATTTTCGTCAAAATGATTTTCAACTGTTAATTTCAACACTGCCACGGGGTTATAATCTTTGTTGTTAATTTTCACATCTTCAAGATTGGTAAATAAAATCATCTTAAGTAATCCATCTTTAATATCTTCCAATGACGGCAAAGAATTATTTTTGCTATGCTTGCCTTCAATCAGATAAACATCGCTTCCTTTTACTTCTATTTCATCTGATGTGAAATAATAAAAACCACCTAAATAATTTTAGAATTTTCCCATTCGCTACATTCTCTATCTTCATCTAACTTTTTTTCAATATAATCACGATAAACTTTATCTGACAAAAATTTAATTGTCTTTTTAGAAAACAACTCACTTTGCTTTTCAGATGCAAACCATTGAGATTCTGAAACTTTTTTATCGTCTATGGCTAAATTAAATTCCGATAAAATAACATTGAGATTGTTTATAAATGAAAACCTTAAAGAGACGAGATGTATTGCTTCAATATAAAATTCACGCTCGCCTGTTATTACGCAAAAATTATAATTTTGTCCTTTAATTATAGCCTTCATATAACACTTGCATATTCTCGTCTAAACTCTTCATAGATAATCCTTAAAATTTTTTCTCTATCTTCGCTGTCTTGAAATTGTCGTGCCAGATTAAGCAAGTC
>CAZGYI010000081.1:0-3031 GCA_964530635.1 uncultured Gammaproteobacteria bacterium
AATTAGATGTCCCACTGTCCGGGACTATGGTAAGATTTTTAAATGTCTAAATACGACCAATACTTTAAAAGCGCCCTAATAATTTAGGTTGCGCGCCATATCCGCCTCGACTTAAAACAGAGGCGAGATTCCCACCAGTAAGCTTTCCGAGCTAAACCTGGCGGGAGCTAAAACTAAATCAGACGCTGTTTTATTCATGGCTAATTTAATCAAATAATTACTAAACTATTTATGAATCATTACGAATTATTATATATAATACCGCTTAAAATGGAGAGTGATGTTATTGATCCAACTATGGAAAAAGTTAATTCTCTATTAAAACAATTTGGCGCCACCATTACCCTGCAAGATAATTTGGGTAAAAGAAAATTGGCTTACCCTATAAAACAAATTCGTTATGGTTATTATGTGCTAACTGAATTTGATTTAACAGGCGAACCGTTAAAAAAATTGGAACGGGAGTTAACTTTAGCTGTCGATGTTTTGCGTTACCAAATTATTAAAAAGAAAATAAAATCCCAAGAAAGATTAGCTGAAGAAAAAGCGCTGCAGGACAAATTAAAATCACAACAACGGCGCGAAGAAACGCTGACTTCTAAGCCAGAAGGTAAAGAAAAAATAACCGATAAAGAAACAGCTACTCATATTGATGATTTGGATAAAAAACTAGAAGAGATTTTAGAAAACGAGATTGTCAAGTAAACTTCATTATACTAAACGCTTATTTTTAAAATAATCTTAAGGAGAATAAATATATGAATTTAAATAAAGCTATGATTATCGGCAATGTCACTCGTGATCCTGAAAACCGTACCACACCCGATGGTGCCACCGTTACCAGCTTTAGCGTGGCTACCAACTTACGCTGGACTGATAAATCAGGCCAGCGACAAGAGAAAGCTGAATTTCATAATATTGTGGCTTGGAGAAAATTAGGAGATATTTGCGCTCAATATTTAAAAAAAGGTAGCAAGGTTTATATTGAAGGACGTCTACAAACCCGTTCTTGGCAAGACCAACAGGGACAAAAACACTGGCGCACAGAAATTATTGCCGAAAATATGATTATGTTAGATAAAGCCGGAAGCGTTCCTGCTAATAATACGGCCACCGGCGAACAACCAGCGGAAAATACTCCGCCAGCTGATGATACTATTAATGTAGAAGAAATTCCTTTTTAAAAAATTACTATTCTTAAATTATGCCTAAAAAACCAACAACCACTACTACCAAGCCTAAGGATTGTTATTTCTGTATCAATGGACTTAATTATATTGATTACAAAGACACCAGAATCTTACAAAAATTTCTTTCTGGCTATGCTAAAATCCTACCGCGCAAACGCAGTGGTTTATGTTTAAAACATCAACGAAAATTTTCCCTAGCAGTCAGACGCGCCAGAATTATGGCTTTAATTCCTTTTGTTAATAAATAGAATAAGAATTGTTAAGCAAGAATTGAGAATAAAGACGAGCGGCGGGCAGGTTGATTTTTAAATTTTGAATTTTGAGTTATGTCTATTTTGCCCTCACTAAATTCCATTAGAGTCGGATTGAATATTTTAGTTAATAATGAACCTTATCAGGTGCTAGAGGCTTCGTTTATGCGCACCGCGCAGCGCAAACCAGTAATGCGCACGAAACTTAGAAATCTACTCAATGGTAAAGTGTTAGAACAATCATTTAAACCAGGAGACAAAGTTGAAGAAGCAAATATGTCTAAAATTAAAGCCAGTTTTTTATATACTGATAATCAATGCCATTTTATGAATCAGGAAACTTTTGAACAATTTGACTTTCCTTTAGAAAAGCTTGGCCAGGGAATAAAATTCTTAAAAGAAGGAACCGAGGTGAGTATTTTAAATTTTAATGACGAGCCAGTAGGCGTGGAATTACCTAAAAAAGTAACTTTAAAAGTAACTGTGGCGCCGCCCGGAGTTAAAGGCGATACAGCTGGAAATGTTACTAAACAAATTACTTTGGAAACCGGGCTTCAAGTAAATGCTCCCTTGTTTATAAAAGAAGGTGAAGAAGTGATAATTAATACTGATACTGGACAATATGTAGAACGAGCTTAATTACCTAAACACTATCATTTTTATTAATCTATAATACAACTATAGACAAAATAATAAAATCAATAACCTCTCTGATACTGATTACTGGAGTAAATTTTCAGGTATCGTTTTGTTTATATTTGGTATTTTAACAGTTCTCGCAGCTATAACAATCATAGTTACGGGATTTAGCTTGTAATTACCAATACTGAAAATCTAAAACATCAAATCTAATTAGTCGACTGACGGTGGAGGACCATCTCGTGAAATCACATTATCGCCCGCCTTAAACTCACCTGAAGCTTGCTGCAAGCAAAACCGAATCTCATAGGCTGCGCAGTTGCCTCCATTGCCGCCGCGACAGGACGATTTGCTAGTTAAACTCTTGTAAGGAAAATAACCGTATTGATCTTTATTAGTTGCACATTTACCCGTTGGTTTAAATAACATATAGCTCTTATAAAGATTGATGCCGACCACCAGACCAATTAAACCGCTCGTATCTAAACTGTGGTCAGACTCGCTGCGCGGGTAACTCTGCCACTTACGGTACGCATTATCGGCAAACCCTGCTTGGCCTTGCGCTGCAGCCACGATGTATTCATCAGTGTTGAACTCTAGCTGCGCCTGCTTGATATTTTTGCTGCGCATCACGTATCCCCATGCAATAATGCCAAAAACCGCCAGTATGAAAATAACCGACAGTACTAAGCCAGCCACTGCTAATCCTTTGCCTTTCTGTAGCGGATTACGCTTGAACTGCACTAGGGCGACAATACTAAAAATCAGCCCCAGAGGTAGAAAGATAAAAGCAAAAATAAGCCCTAAAATTGCCCAGATATTATACTGCTGCTGTGCAGGATAGTATTGTGGCGACTGCGATGGCGGAGTAGTTGAAACATTGGTTGGAATGTTTGACTGGATATTATCCATAAAATTTTTTAAATTAATAATCTTACTTCTCTTTGTATT
>CAZGYI010000082.1:0-2962 GCA_964530635.1 uncultured Gammaproteobacteria bacterium
CGCACAATTCTCATTAGAAATGCGACAAGTGATACACTTTAGGCAATATCTAAGCCTAAAATCTCACTTGTCCTATGCAAACCGTCACCTTAATAGAATTGGCTTGGGAGCTTCATAAATCCCAAGTTGGAGCCTCAGAAATAGCCCGGCGTCTAGGTAAACATCGCGCTACCATTTACCGCTGGTTAGGGGGCATCAAACTTTATGGTCTACGAGAGTTTTTGCGGCGATATGTTCGGGCCAAAAAGGGTCGCCGCCAACCCCGGAAAACCGACCCAGTCTTGAAAACCAGAGTGTACGCCATCCGCGAGAAATATCATCAGTGTTGCGGCGAAAAGATCCAGTACTGGCTTAAACACGACTATGATACTATTATGTCTATATCAACCATCTATCGTATCCTGGGCCTTAAGTATCAATTGCGCTCTAAATGGAAGAAAAACCAGGTTAGAGGCCCAGTGCCTAAAGCCTCTAAGCCCCGGGAAGTCATTCAGCATGATACGGTGGACTTTGGCCAGCTGTACGCCTTTACCAGCGTGGATATTTATACCCGCGAGGCCCAGGTGATTATCCGGCCCGGCCTAGAGGCGACTGATGGCGCCCTGGCTCTTAAGGCACAAATGTCCTACTTCAAATTTGCTGATCTGCTGCAACGCGATGGCGGTTCTGAATTCAAAGCCGAGTGGAACCAAACCGCTCTTCATTACTGCCATCGCATTAGAACGGCCAGACCTTACAAGAAGAACGAACAATCCTACATCGAATCTTTTAACCGTACTTTGCGCCAAGAGTGCCTGGGGTGGTGGAAGTACAGGAAAACCGACCTCCTGAAGGTCCAACAACGAGTTAATGAATTTATCAACTTCTACAACACCCAGCGCCCTCATTTATCCCTTAATTTACAAAGTCCTAAAGAGTTCTTGTCGCATTTGCGGTGAGAGAGACCGTGCTATTGACAATCTATTTAGAATCAGCTAAATTAAAAGACAAACAAAAAAGGAGATAAATAATGAACCTACAAATAGATATGTTCACTTTTGCTATTTTTACTTTACTAATTTTAGCCCTAGCGGCATTATATTCAACCAAACGCTGGTATTTAATTTTACCAGCAACCTTAATCAATACTGTGATTGGGGCTCAACCAGATAATATCATTGTAAAAATATTACTCGCGTTACTGGTTTTATTCAATTTTGGCTTGATCATGGTTATGAAAAATGACCCGATTTATAAAAAACCAAAAAAGAGCTGATATGATTAACTATAAACAATCTCAGCTCTTTTTTCTTAACTTAATTTTTTCATTAATTCACTAATATCAATATTATCAATCGACTGATTAACTAAAGCCTGCTTTGCCAATTGCGGCAACTGATTCCAATAAGTTTCTTTGTCTTCTTGGTAAAACAAACCAATCGGGATTTTATCAACCCGGCTTTCATCAACTGGATTATCAGTTGGCCACTCCCGAGCTTTAAGCCAAGCAGTATTTTTATCATGAGGCCGGTATCCTGACTTTTCTAATTCATAAATTCTTTGATAAAACCAATGAAAAGTATTTAGATGGTTAAAAGTAACACAAGGCTGCAGCACGTCAATCAAGGAAAAGCCCTGATGTTGAATGCCGGAGCTAATTAACCTAGTCAGATGATCAATACTGCCGGTAAACCCGCGCGCTACAAAACTGGCACCAACATCTAGCGCCAAAGCAATGGGGTCAATTGGGTCTTCTATTGAACCAAAAGGCGTTGACTTGCTAATAAAACCCTTTTCTGATGTGGGGGAGGTTTGCCCCTTGGTTAAGCTGTAAATTTGATTATTGTGCACAATATAGGTTAAGTCGATATTGCGCCTAATAGCGTGAATTAAGTGCCCCAAGCCAATACCATAGCCATCACCGTCTCCTGACACTGCTATCACCTTTAATTTGTGATTACAGAGCTTTATGGCAGTGGCTACGGGTATAGCTCGGCCATGCAGTCCATGAAAACCATAAACATTTAAAAACGATGCCATATTACCAGCACAACCAATACCAAAAACTACCGCCACCTCGTGGGGCTGATAGCCCTGTTCTACTAGGGCATTTTTTAAAGCTGTCCAAATACCATAGTTGCCACACCCTGGACACCAGGTGGGAAATTGTTTGGTTTCAAAATTTTTAGTAGTTAACATCAGTTTAAGACATTAGTTTTTTCTTAGTTTCAAACTCCTCTTGAGTAATCTCGCCTTTTGCATAACGCTCTTTAAGTATAGCAGACGCAGTTGTATTCCCTTTTTTCTTTCCTTTACCTGCCACTGCCTTAATAATCCAAATCCACATCATAATACCAACAAAACCAAAAATAATTGCTATCAAGAAAAATATGATTATAGTAGAAATCGTTGACATAAATTTACATTTAAGAATAAATTAATGATTATTTAGCTGTCCAAATACCATAGTTGCCACACCCGGGACACCAGGTGGGAAATTGTTTTGTTTCAAAATTTTTAACTTGGGACATAGAATTATTTAAATAACTTAACCGTTTCTGATATTGTCGGTAAGGTTGCGGTTAAATTTAACAAAGACAATCAGGACAGCAATCATTCCAAACCCAATGTTTCCTAGCAAAACCAGATGGCGGGTTGTTTATATTTTGATTTTGAACCACTGGAATATCCATATGATTAGAATTAATGATTAGGTATTTTTAGTAATCGTACTACCTGTCATTCCGTACTCCCGCCTGCCAAAGTCTAAGTTTAGGATTCTTTCCGTTACTTGTCGACTAGCAATAATTGGTTAATATGCTTTAAATTATTAAGGAAGGCGGACGGCGGGCAGGTGATACGGAATCTAGAATTGATTTGTTTTTCTGGATCCTGAAATCCTCCTTCGTTAAAACTACAGAGGACGGGCAAGTTCAGGATGACAGATAGGGATGAAGATATAAATTTTACGTTTTGATATTTT
>CAZGYI010000083.1:0-2953 GCA_964530635.1 uncultured Gammaproteobacteria bacterium
GCCTTAGACACGCCGCCAGCGTTCATCCTGAGCCAGGATCAAACTCTCAAAAAGATGAATAGTATGAACCTGGGTTTTCAAGACTAACAATTTTCATCGCTCGTCTCGCCCCGAAAGAGCCGAAGGCTTCTTCGGGGAGCCAGGATCAAACTCTCAAAAAGAAATTTCAGAATTTGAATGACTCTAAAAAGTTACCATTTTTGAACTGGTGGTATTCCAGTTTATCCCGTACTGTTCCCGCCGGTAGCAGGATCTAGTACAGAATTTTTTAGCTTAAAGCTAAAAACATAAAAACTGACGATTTTCCTATCACTTATTAAAGAACATCCGTCTTCGCCGGTTGGCGAACAGCGGATTTTTTATTGCCAGTATTTTACTGTCAAGAAAAAACAGAGATATTCTATCAATTAAGTAAAATATCACTGTTTTTCCTCGAAACTTAACTTAAGTTTTTAGGGAATTATTTTGATGAAATTTTAAAAGGTTAAGTTATTAAGTATAGTTAGTATAGAATAGACCCAAGGAGTTGTCAAGAGTAGATTAATTTTTTATTTAGCCACCAGTTTCCCGTTTCTAGCCACTAGTATATTTGTCTAAATCTTGACCGCCTTCGCGACACGCCCCAATGCTTGGCATTGGGGACTCAGAGCGCAAATAGATATTCCCGCGTCTGGATCGCAAAACGACAGCGAGGTGGCGGGCATACCCATATGCTTGGCATATGGGTAGCCACCGAGCGGCCAGACGCGGCTTGACAAGGGTGATAGTTTGGATTAAGGTCATATTAAGTCAAAATCGTACCAAAACAATTAAATAATATAGCCACCGTAAGGGTGGCGATGTTAAACATACATTAGTCCACAACGGACTAGAATAGGAGTTATCATGGACTACCTTGCACAATCTGCCTTGGCAGATTTGGAAATAGCTCAGCGGCAGCGGGTACAAAGGCACGATCGCGAAATGCTATCTTACTGCCAAAAAAGAGCTGGCGAAGACATCGTCGGGATGACAGTATTCTTCGGCACTATAATACTATTAGTGCTCGCCGGCTTTCTCTCGCCACTTATGGGTTGAGCCACCTAATATTCTTTAAAACTAAGGAGCAAAACACCGCTCCTTTTTATTTTACCTTACTTTTCCGCCATTCCTGGATTTTCTTGTGATGCCCCCCGAGCAGCACCTTGGGTACACGGTATTTTTTGTTGCCAACTTTAAATACTTCTGGTCTGGTATAGTGGGCGTGTTCTAAAATACCTTTTTTAGAAAAAGATTCGTTTAAAATAGATTCTTTCTTACCAACCACTTGGGGAAGCTGCCTCGCTGCCGCATCAATAATAATAGCAGCTGGTAATTCACCGCCAGTTAATACATAAGGTCCAATAGAAATTTTTTCATCTATAAAGTTTTCCACGCGTGCGTCCACGCCCTCATATCTACCACAGATAAAAATTAGTCGATTGTATTTTGCCAATCGCACAGCATCACGGTGAGTAAATTGTTTTCCATTAGCTGCTAATAATATTACTCTAGTATTTTTGATTTTTGATTTTTGATTTTTAAATTTAAGCATTTTTAAAGCTCGATAGATTGGCTCTACTTTTAACAACATTCCAGCCCCACCACCATATGGTTTATCATCAACAGTTTGATGCTTATCTTTAGTCCATTTACGCAAATTATAAGTAGTAATTTTAATAATCTTATTTTTCTGTGCTCGCTTTAAAATACTCTCATTAAGATATGAGTTTAAAGCGTGGGGAAAAATAGTGATAATGTCATAGTGTTTCATATTATTGATTCTGTGCTCGTTTAATCATAAAATTAATATTTTCATTAGTATTTTTATGAGTAATTATTATCTTGGGGTGGTTATTTTGCCAAACACGAAAAACTTCATCAGCAAAGCTTTGACCAACGGATTTTACGCCTCGAAAATCCAGTATAATACGTTTAAATTTTTCTAATCCGGCCAGCACACGCCGAGCTTGTGAGCGGGAAATATAGTCGTTTCCTAACTCATATAATTTTATTGCTACTTTAGTTTTGGAAAAACCGTAAGCTTTACCACTATAATTTTTAAATATTTGCCGGAGGTTCTTCTTAGATTTTAAATTAATAGAAAATATTACTTTAGTGCCTTTGATAGTTTTTATATCGTGAATAAATACATCATTTATTAAATTATTAAAAATAAGCTTCTTGCCGAAACTTTGAATAACAAGAACGTCTGCCACTTTGGAGGTGAAAAAAATTCCTTCTCCACTGTGTTGATGTGGCGCAGTAGTTTGCTTACCCTTCAACAGATCTTGTATAGCGTCAAGTACTGTTGTTAAATGTTTTTTTTGCCGAATATTATTAAAAATACCAACACCTTTATCTATAACTTCAAATTTTATCGTTCTTAGTTGGCGATTAATCAGTACACCAATTTCTTTAGAGCGAGAATGTTCAATGGCATTATTAAGCATTTCAGTAAAAGCGTATTCTATAATATTTCGTATATTTTTAGGTAAGTTAACTAAGATAGCGGTTGAATATTCAATTTCGCGCAGTACCAGATCTTCATTTAAATGACGATTTTTAAGTGTTTGACGTGTGGTAATAGGCAGGGTGGCGATTGACTTAATTTTACCAGCCAATATATATCGCGCTTGATTAGCTTTACCAATAAGCATCAACTGACCGTCTTGACATAATTTTTGTAAAATACGTTTAACATAAGTACGACTCACGCCAGCTTTTTTTGCCATAGCGGTGGCACGTACTTTACCTTGTAATTTTGCCGTTTTTAATAATAATTGTTCTAGATTCATAAATTTGTTAGTTGCCAACTTTTAGTATAATATAAAAAATTAAAGTTGGCAACTAGTTGGCAACCATATTTATACTACATCCAATGAACATACCCCCCAGCTTAACGCTGGGGGTATCTGTTAAGCTGGCTTAGGCC
>CAZGYI010000084.1:0-2828 GCA_964530635.1 uncultured Gammaproteobacteria bacterium
TAAGTCCTAGGAACAAAAAGGTTATAGATAGAAACCATTTATTAATCATAATTTTTAATTCCTTTCTAATTTCTTAAGATAAGGCTCAAGCTTTATTATAGCGTTTTTGCGGTGATTTAGGTAGTCATTGTAATTTTTTGTATCTTTTTGCACTTCCGCCGCTACCTTACCTAATTTGGGTAAATAAAAAATAGAGCGAAAAGGAAAACCAGGTATTAAAATATGGCTAGGTTTTAAAGTAATAAAACCATCTACAGAAAATTTAGCAGTATGCAACTCCTCCAAAGAAGCCATTAAAGCTACCGCGGCTGTCATATGAGCAGTTCTTCTCTTCCCTGGCACACACCGCAACCGCTTTAGGGTTTGGTCAATCAATTCTTGATCAGTCGCTTCGGACTTATCTGGACCAAATATGCGCCTAGAATAAACTCCGGGCCAGCCGTTTAAAATATCAATTTCTAGTCCACCATCGTCTGCTAATGTCGGTAAACCTGATAATTTAAAATATTCCCAAGCTTTTAACTCTGCGTTCTCCTCAAAAGTTTTACCAGTTTCTTCTATAGATGGCAAATTTAAATCAGCTAAAGGTAATAATTCTAAATTGTACCTAGATAAAATCTTTTTAAAATCATTAAACTTACCTTGATTTCTAGTAGCAATAAGTAATTTATTCATAATTTAACTATTCCACCATTCGTATAAATTAGACCGGGTAGTTTGGTTATTATCCCCACGGTTTTTCGGATTTAGTCACTAATTTTTCAAATGGAACGCCCAGAGCAATTATTTCTTCAGCTTTTCTAACTTCCTCTTCCAAGCCAACATGTGGTAACTTTTTTAATTCCTCTGCAGTTACCCAACGAGCTTCGGTAAAATCATTAGTATCAAACTTAACTTCGCCGG
This sequence comes from uncultured Gammaproteobacteria bacterium, assembly GCA_964530635.1. Taxonomy (GTDB): domain Bacteria; phylum Patescibacteriota; class Patescibacteriia; order Veblenbacterales; family UBA10138; genus CAZGYI01. The sequence continues at coordinate 904 of CAZGYI010000084.1, forward strand.
GTTTTACTTGGCACAAATACGCTAATACTTTGACCGTCTGTCTATCTGGTCTAGTAAAGCAAGCGTCTTTTAAATAAATTTTCCCGGGTATCATTTCCAATCCAGACTCCTCTTTAACCTCTTTAATTAAAGTTTCTTCTATAGAATATTCACTATCTACTTTGCCGCCAGGAAAGCACCATTGTTCTGGATGAGCGATCTCTCTAGGATGTCTTTTCAACACTAAATATTTACCATCATCACTGCGTATGACAGCTGTAACCGCTACGATATGAAGTTTATTTATTTTTTTGTAAGACATAATAATTTACTATTCTCCTATTCGCGCGAATTAGAGCTGGGTTTAAAATTAAGAGCGACGAATTATAATCCTAAACTTGGGGCGATGGATTGCATCGCTTTAAGTTCAATCTCAATAAGTTCATCAAGTGATAAACCAATCATTTCCTGACATTTAGCAATAATTTCGCGGTTGACGCCGGCGGCGAAGGATTTTTCTTTGAATTTCTTTTTAACTGATGATGCCTTAACTGAGGCTAATTTTTTATCTAGCTGTACAAAAGCACAGGCGACAATCAATCCAGTTAACTCTTCAGCACACCATAGGGCTTTTTCTAAAAGAGTTTTAGGCTCTATGCCGTGCATATGATTATGCACTCTGACTGCTTCTACAATCTCGGGCTGGAAACCAGCTTCTTTAAGCCACCCTGCGCCAACTAAAGAATGTTGCTCTAGCATGCTTTCTGTTTGTTCCCAATCAATATCGTGAACTAATCCCGTTATCCCCCATAATTCTTCATCCTCGCCAAAATGCCGTGCCAAGCCGCGCATAATCGCCTCTGAAGCTAAAAGATGTTTACGTAAAAAGTCTCCCCTTACTTTACTCTGCACCAATTGCCATGCTTCATTTCTATCCATAAGGATATTTATATACTTTCTAATTTAGGCAAATTAGAAAGTAATACCAAAGTTGAATTTAAGCTGTGATGATTGATGATTAAAAAGATGCTTCAAAGTAAAATCTTTTTGTACTTTTTTGCACCAATCGCCAAGCTTGATCGCGGGTCATAAGTTATTTCCTTGCTTTGCTACTTAGGCAAATAGGAAAGTAGTTTAAATTAGAAATAATATGGCTTGTGATTATAAGGTCACGATTTAAAAATTATTCAAAAGCCTTGCCTAATTTAACTTTTTCATCCCCCTTTTGTGTGACAGGTTGTTCCGATTGCGTATCCAGTTCTTCTTTTTTATCTGCAACCTCATCAAAAGCTTTACCAAGTTCAACTTGGGGCTGTGGGGCTGGTTCTAGGGCGACCTCTTCTTGTTCTTGTTGCTCTTCCAATGTCTTTTTCGCCACTTCTGCCAGGTGTTCTAAATCTTCTTTGGTTGTTGTTTTTTTGATCTCTTCGGGATTAAATCCCGATCCTCGTTCTATTGACATATATTTATAACTTAATTATTAGATTAAAGTAAAATCTTTGTGTACTTTTTCTCGAACTAATTGCCAAATTTGGTCGCGAGTAATAAACAATAGTATCTACTCTCCTACTTAAGTATCTAAGACAGTTTGCTGATTTAGAAGCTAACCCAAATTATATATGCCACAATTAAAATAATACCCAATATCAAACAAAACCAACCACCGATGCGAGTAGCCTTTATTGCTACTATTGGATTTGGTACACTTGGAGCACCGCGTAAATCGTTGCCAAATTTTATCAAAGAAATAATAAACTTAGTTGGTAAAAGTAAAATGAATATTCCGAATACTAGGAGTGATATCCCAATACTTAGAGCTTCGATGGTAGGATCCATAAAATTATAATGATTAAAAATTGGAATTTATAAGGAAAATAATAAATGGTGCATATTTTATTTAAATGTCGCAGAATACTCCAGCCTTTTAAGGCTGGAGATGAATGCGA
>CAZGYI010000085.1:0-2819 GCA_964530635.1 uncultured Gammaproteobacteria bacterium
AATTTCGCTATTAAATGCTATTTAAAAGGGCGAGATTCAAGTAAGCTATGTTATATTTATTGACTTTTCTATCCTAATTCACTAAACTATCAATATGGCTAAGTTAGTGAACTGGGTTGATTTTCAAAGGAAATTGAGCAAAGTTCCCATTTTTGGGGCTGTTAACATTCAGAGGATATTTGGCGTTACTAAACAGACCGCACTGTTAGCATTGCAAAGGTATACAAAGCGAGGTCTAATTGAAAGTCTTCGTAGGGGTATGTATTGCCTTTATAACGCTCCTCTCCCTAGCGCTTATATTGCCAATAAACTTTATGAGCCATCATATGTTTCTCTAGAGTTTGCACTTTCATATAATGGAGTAATCCCAGAAAATGTATACACTATTACATCGGTTACCCCAAAAGCAAATCGGCGATTTCAGGCTCAAGGTAAAACGTTTACTTATCGTCGCTTAAAACGCAGTGTTTTTACTGGCTATAAGGTTATTAAGCAAGGAGGAATAAGTTATAATATAGCAGACGCAGAGAAAGCGTTTGTTGATTTAAATTATTTGCGTATGCGGGCGGGAGCTAAACCGATAACTAGGTTTAATAAAGAAAAACTGAATGTAGATAAAACATTACAGTATGCACGGTTATTCAAAAATAATAAACTTTTTTCCATAATTAAAACTACTCTACGTTAATTTATGCTTACACAAGAGTCGTTGCGAGAACTTGCCATCCAATATCATACTAGTGAATATCCAAATACTGTGCGGGAATATTTGCAGCATATATTCCTAACTGAATTTTATAAGAGAGATGGGGCTTCTAATTTTTTGTTTAAGGGAGATACCGCACTGCGAATAGTTTATGGTAGCCCGAGGTTTTCAGAAGACCTAGATTTTTCCTTGTTTAATGCACCTATTCATGAACGAACGAAAGTTATTGATGATTTATTTCAAGATGTATTAGTAGAATTTGAGAAGATGGGTATAAACGTTTCATTAGGTGAGAAATTTGGCAATACACGAGATGGGTATATCTATAATGCTAGTATTCGGATTCACGACTACCCACCAATTACAATTGAAATAAACATATCAACTCGCAATGGTCGTAAAATTCAAGGAGAAGTTGCCACCATCGCCAATGATTTCGTACCAACTTACAATATTTTTCATTTACCCCAAAGGGATATAGTTGAGGAGAAAATATTTAATGCGCTTCTTGGGCGCCATAAAGCACGTGATTATTACGACCTATACTTCATTATGCGCAAGGGCTTACTAGTAAGAGAGTTTAAGCCTAGGTTACAAACTGAGAAAACGAATATTATGGAACTAGCAAATAATATTGACTTTGAAGAGGAATTGGGTACGCTGTTACCCACAGACCAACATTTAATCATAAAAGATTTCAAACGCACCCTTACGTCTGAACTTGAACGGCAGTTATCGGCTATCTAATTACATGATAATTAATTAACCTTGATAATAAATTCTCTATCACCTCTCCCAGTGTTGCCCACTGGTTGCCCAAGAAGTGGTAAAGGTTATTTTTTTAAGCCCGCCTTGTCGGCGGACAGGTCTAACAATATAAACAATAACTGCCGCGTAACATCCACATCAACCATGGCGCGATGGGCTTTAGGCTGGGAAATACTAAAATGGCGAGCCAAATAAGCCAAACTATAACTTGCCACTGCCACTTTGGAACGCGCCAACTCTAAAGTATCAATCGTAGGATTAGTTAAATTCGGCAAACCTAAATCTTTTAAATGTTTGTTAATAAACGATAAATCAAAACCAATATTATGAGCTACTAAAGTGGCGCCAGAAACAAACAAAACAAAAGAAGGAATTACTTCAATCAAGGATTTTCCTTGTTCCGCCACGATTTTATTAGAAATTCCATGCACTGATTCTGCCTCTTTATCTATTTTTACTCCCGAATTAACAATAGTATCAAAGACATCCACAACCTGGCGATTATGGATGCGCTGAGCAGCTAATTCCACAATCGCATGCCCCTCTTCTGGTTTCATGCCAGTAGTTTCTACGTCAAAAACAACATAATCAATAGAATCATTAAACATGATTTGACGTTAGCGAATTTTTGAATAATTGTCTAGTTATAATTTTGTTACTTTTTCTAGAAAAAGGTAATCGAAAAATCACCACTCAGGAGCTCTGAATCAGATAGCCCTACCTTCGCTCGTTACTGGCACTATGCTAAAAGGACACAATATACGCCAGTTTAACGCTCGTTCAAGTTCCGCGCTGCTATTAGCTGATTCTCCGCTATGGTGGCGGATTTTATTAAATTAAACGCCGTAGTGAGGCCCTCAAAATTTGCGTATGTTGGTTGTGTTGCGCCCGCCTGCCAAAGTCTAAGCTTATGATTTACTTCTGTTCATCATCAACCAAAAAGACTTCACGACTGCACTTTGATTAAAGAAGACAGACGGCGGGCAGGTGACAAATTCGTTTAGCCGAACAGGCGTTTAAAGTAGTGTGGCAGGAGAGGGGTTATTAGGGATAGAGGACGGCCTTCCTGCCTGCCGGCAGGCAGGCGCTAACTCCAAGCCCTCTACCTCTAACGAAAAAAAATAAACTGGTGATTTTTCCTATCGCTTTTTCTAAAAAAAGGGTAAGAAAGTGTGTGGAAAAAGCCTGTTAAAAAGATGTGTTTAATTACCCTTGCTTTTACTTTTTCAAAAAGTTAAACTAAATCCACTTAGCTATTTATACTCAGCAATATAACCTTGCTTAAGCTCATGTCGCCAAAATACACTTCCATCAATTTTGTTATGTTTTGTCATCATAAATCTAA
>CAZGYI010000086.1:0-2751 GCA_964530635.1 uncultured Gammaproteobacteria bacterium
CTTAATGCTTATACCCTTATTTTACACCAAAAACAGAGTTTTGTAACCATCTCATACTATGGAGCAGGCTTATACTTATAATTTTTTTAGCTCTCCTACCATTCATATCAATGGTCAGGATATTGATCCGCAGGCGCGGCGTACTAGTAAGCGCGGTTTAGGTACGAATCGTCCTTATTTTTATCAAGATCGTAGTTGGGCTTTTCCTTCAGCAGAGATGATTAGAAAAGCAATTAAAGATTTATATTTTATTTAATTTTTATACTTAATATTCAAGTGATTTTTGACCGCCTTCGCGACACGCCCCAATGCTTGGCATTGGGGACTCAGAGCGCAAATAGATATTCCCGCGTCTGGATCGCAAAACGACAGCGAGGTGGCGGGCATACCCATATGCTTGGCATATGGGTAGCCACCGAGCGGCCAGACGCGGCTTGACATTTTCTTAAACCAAAGTTAATCTTAGTATGTAATCTATAAAAATATGACTTTAGAGCAACTTTTTACTGAAGCTAAAGAAGTAGGCGCTTCAGATCTTCATTTGGTGGCTGGAAAACCGCCAATTATTCGTTTGCACGGCATATTAAAGCCGTTGGATTATCCGGTAATGACCTCTAAGAAAATTGAAGAATTGGTAATGGTAGTGTTAAGTCCTGAGCAAAAAGATAAATTTTTAAAACTTTTAGATTTGGATATCTCTTACCAAATTAGAGATTTAACACGTTTTAGAATAAATCTACATTTTGAAAAAGGCAATATAGGTATGGTGGCTAGAGTGATTCCTTCTAATATTCCTACTATGGAAGAAATAGAAATGCCGTCTGTAGTTTATGATGTAACAAGAATGGATTATGGGTTAATTTTAGTGACTGGCCCTACTGGTTGCGGTAAATCTACTAGTTTAGCAGCCATGATTGATTTAATTAATCATGAACGAACGGCTAATATTATAACTTTAGAAGATCCAATCGAATTTATTTTTAAATCAGAAAATAGCATTATTAAACAACGACAACTAGGTACGGATATGATTTCTTTTGCCGAAGGGTTAAAGCATGCTTTGCGTCAGGACCCCAATGTTATTATGGTTGGCGAAATGCGTGATCTTGATACTATTGCCACCACTTTAACTTTGGCAGAAACCGGACATTTAGTTTTAGCCACTTTACATACGCCTAATTCTTCTCAAACTATTGATCGTATTATTGACGTTTTTCCTCCTTATCAACAAACTCAAGTTAGATTGCAATTATCGTATTCATTAAAAGCGGTTATTTCCCAAAAATTGTTGCCAGAAGTATCTGGGGATAAACGAGTTGCTGCTAGAGAAATTTTAATCAACAATTCAGCCGTAGCAAATTTAATTAGGGAAAATAAAGTAGCTCAGATAAAAACAGTTATTCAAACTAGCGCAGAAGATGGTATGATTAGTATGGATCATTCAATTAAGAAATTATTTAAAGACGGCAGAATTAGCAAAGAAATTGCTTTGGTTCATATTTCTAGTGTAGATAGTTTAAAATAAATTTAAATTAATACCATTTTGATATTTGGTAGATGATAATTTCTATGAAGTAGTTTTAGGTTTTGTTTTTTGTACTTGAAAAAATATTTAATTTATGATACTTTAGGATAGCTTTGTTTACTTTAAAATTAGCTAGGGGTTGGTTTTATTTTTCAATGTCTTGATAGTCTAATTAGATAGAGCGAATGACTCTTGCCCGATTTATTACCACTGTGTTATAACGGATAATGCTTCAGATTTCAGCCCGATACAGTCTTTGCCCTGGTAGCTCAATTGGATAGAGCGTATGGCTCCTGCTCGACTTATTGCCCCTGTGGTATAACGGATAACACATCAGGCTTCGGACCTGAAGTTGGGGGTTCGATTCCCTCCAGGGGCACCAGTCTTAAGGTAGGCGGGTCGGACCATAAGGCTAGAGATTCGAGTCCTCTCCGGGGCACCAGTAAGAATTTTTCAAGCGATTCCGGTTCGCTTCGCGCGCCATCAGTTCCGTTCAAAAAAGATTCGCGCATTTTCAAACAAAGAGCAGGGGCAGGCGGGTCGGACTTGAAGTTGGGAATTCGAATCCCTTTGGGGGCACAGTTTTAAGGTAAGCATGTTAAATCAGTTGTTGGGAGATTCTTCGCCACCTTATAATTATAATTAAAATTTAGATGAAGGTGGTTCAGTTTCTGGCTGCGAGACTCTTCCCCTGGGCATATAAGCTAGATGAAAAATTTATTGCAGCCGGTGAGGGTCGTTAGCTCAATTTGGTACCTACCTGCCTGCCGGCAGGCAGGGAGCAGTCCGTCTCAGGCGGATTGGTTATAGGAATATGTTTGAAAATTTTAGGGTCCGTAGCTCAATTTGGTAGAGCAACTGCCTCTTAAGCAGTTGGTTGAGCGTTCGAGTCGCTCCGGACCCACTAGATTTGGTAGTTAGTAATTTGTAGTTAGTGGTTTGATAGTTGGTTTGCAAATTACAAAATACCAATTACCAATTACTTAATATCGGGGTGTAGTATACCCCGTATAAGTCTCGCTAAAGCTCGACTATACGGGGCGAGTGAAGATACTTAATAATTTTATAATTAGATAACTAGTTGGTATTTACTTAAAAGTTTAGCGGGGTGTAGTATACCGGTAGTACGCATGCTTTGGGAGCATGTAGACTGGGTTCAATTCCCAGCACCCCGACCAATGGATTAAAAAGAAATTTACTGCTGTTGGATTTTTGATGTGGCAGAG
>CAZGYI010000087.1:0-2668 GCA_964530635.1 uncultured Gammaproteobacteria bacterium
CCTTCCTCTCTTATTGCTTTTACAAACGATATTGGGTGTGCTGCCTTAAATATCTGCCGCTTGAACCAATTTCCTCTTGCTAAATCCAGTGTTCTTTTATCGTATTGTTTTTTACCCCACTGACCAGCTGCTTTTGCTCCAAAAGCAGTAGCGCCCCCTACAACCTTAAACGGCGCGAACATGCCTTTTTTGGCAATCTCTGTAATTTTGTCCGCGCCGTAAATGCCCATTTTTGTCGCTATTTGCAACGCTGCAATTAAAAACACCAAAAGCAAAATATTGCTTGCTACCGCAAACACCAAAGTAGAAAAATTTTTCCAATCAGCTGTGGCTGCCACATTGGTGTTAATATCTCTAAAAATATATTCATACTCCACCGCAATAATAGCCGCCATGTTCATAAAAAACGCCAATATGGGCGTGAAAAACGCGTATTTCAAAAATTCCTTCCACCATGTCCCGCGCATGCTCGCAGTGGAAGGCAAAACGCCGGCCGCGTAAGCAAGCGGGGAAACCATAAGCAAAAGCCACAACGCCACTATTCTAATAATTAAAAATATAGCAATAGCGCAAAACACCAAAAACGCGCCCACTGCCATTGCCATTAAAAAAGTGGAAGTAATTGCTGTGCCAAAAACACTGTCAGCAATCGCCTGAGAATCAGTAATCTCTTTAATTTCATTGGGCATTAAATCTTTAGCTAATCGGTTTATTACTTGGGTATTATTTGGCAAAAACTGGTTTTGGATTGTGTCTGCCACGCCCAAAACCATTTGGCCAATTACCAAACTAAAGTTTACGGTTAAAGCCGCAATCATAAGTTGAACCAACAAATGCCTAAACTTATAGCTCTCCACCCTAAATAACGTTCCTAAAGCTATGGCAATAATAGCTACAATAAAGTAAATGTTCGCGACATTTCTTAAAACTTCCCAGCCAGGGTAAATCACATTCACAAACGCGTCTGTGTACACGCGAATAGACAACAGCCCTTGCAAGATCGGCGAAACCAGTGTGGTAAAAAGGGTATAAATTAAATTAATAATCCACTGGCTTATGATAGTAATAATAGAATTAATAAATTCTGTAATTGAATCAGCAGATGTGCTTGGACGTCCACGAGCACTAACAGTCTGTTCATTTCCAGCCTCTTGATTTTCAGGACCTAAATAATTCAAACCATCGCGTTCGTAGGCAAGTCTACGTGATTCCTCATTAGCATAAACTCTTACAATTATTTTAGCAGTATTCTTACTCAACCCGTAATCATTGCTGCCTAGTAAACCGCGAATTTGCAATATTGGAAATACCACATATCCTTTGGAGCCAAGTTCCTGTCCAGACGTAACCTCTTGAGGCAATTTTAAATCAAAATTTTGCTGTATAACATTCCATGGAATAGTAATGGTTCCACTTCCGGGTAAAATTCGATGCAAAGAGCGATCGCCAGAAGTTAACACACAATTATTACCTATAATATTACTGTAACATTTTGGAATGTCTAAATCAGCATAATTAAAACCTATATATACTCCATCATAACCACCTTTTCCTCTCGCGGTATCTGTATTTACTATTTGCCCAGGAGCCGGAGGACCACTTTGTTTAGTAATATCTCCCCAGTCAATCGAGTAATTAATTTTTAGATTATCACCTCGCACCATCCGGTACTCAGTTCTAACTTTACTTAAAATGATGGATAATTGGTCTACTGTGAATAGCTTTCCTTTATCAACTCCCACATGAGAATCATCTCCTCCTAAATTGCGAACTTGGGGATCGCTTGGTTTATGATCAGGTTGTCCAGGCGGTCTTGGGTATAAATTTGCGTTTAACTCACTATATGTATACCTATTTTTAAAAGCACCTTCCGAGAGGTATACATTATAAGTAAATTTTACTTTAAGACTACCTTCAGATAATTTCGATAATTCAGTATCATTGAAATATTCAGAAATCTTCAGTAAACTTTTAGTATAAAACCCTTCAATTTTCCCTTGGGAATTCTTTATAGGAAAACCTTGAAAATAAACTGTTTTTTGTAAAGGGAAATAAACCGGAGTTGTGCCCATCATAGTCGGATTTGACTTTAATATTTGCACATCTGGAAATGAGATAAATAGATCAAATCCCACAGGTAATTTTTCGCAATCCGGTGTTACAGTTTTAAATTTTACATCTGCATAAATATAAAAATCTTCATCTTTAAATAACTGATTTTTTTCCAATCTTGATTGCCGTTGACCAACGTTAGAAACATCAAAGCAACCAGCAGCGTATATTAGCTTTGGTTTTGTTGAAAATGATAAAAAAGAAAACAAAATGATTGCCAGAGTTGAAAAAACTAACAATCTCCGGTTTAGCTTTTTAAACATCATGTTAAATATCATGATTTTTTTAACGAAGTTCTTTTCTTTTAGTTTCAGTTGCAAAAAGGTTGATAATTAAAATGTTTTTTCTTACAAAACACCCCTGCCTTTGCCTAAATTATACCATAAAAATTTACTTTTCACCAAACTCGCGTGTTTAAAACCAAATTCCCTTTTTCTTTCCCTTATCCACACCCTTGTTGTAATTAATTTAATTTTATCAATGCTAAATAACTTCTGTATTATCATGGGACTGTTGCCAAATGCGCTTTTTGACGCAAAAGAAAAAGGTTTGAGCA
>CAZGYI010000088.1:0-2601 GCA_964530635.1 uncultured Gammaproteobacteria bacterium
TTTAACATTCAAATTACCATCGCCAAAAGTAATCCAATAATCGCTTATGCTATAAACGATCCTAACAGGGGCGCTATCTTCAGTATTATAACCAAATATGAATGAAAAATTGTCGGAGCTAAAATCCTGGTAGATAGAAATATAATCTAAGTCAGTAACCGCATGAATTTTATAATCGTCAAGCAAACGCAAATATGTCTCCCGCCAATTCTGAAGCCAATTATCAATAAAGTTACGATTTATAAACAAAGGCGTAAGATCATGCTTTAGATTTTCATTGCTAACCTTGTTCATTTGTAATGTCAGCTTATCAAAAAGCGCTCTCGGGTTTTTCGCGTCAATGCCTTTTGCTATTAAATAATCGAAGTCTGGTATTACCTTTTGATTCATATACCATAGTAAATCATAAATATCTCTCCCCTTTTCTTCGTAAACTGCTTCGCCGACACCACGGGCGCCGCGCAAAAAAATTGCTGCCAACTTGCTTGCCATAAGCGCTGACATGTTATAAGTGACAATGGCAAATGACAGTTGATCGCGATTTATTGGCCTGCGTTCAGTAACAGTTTTTGGCGCAATAAAGTGATTTAAATCAATTTTCAAATGCACCTGCTGGGAAGCCGATCCTAAACTTAATTCTTCACCAACGTAGAATTTTAACAATAAACCTCTGCCGGCAGTAATCTTAATCGCAAGAAAGTCAGCATCTGCGCCATAAGTATTTGTAAAATATGATTCAACCTCTTTTTTAAATTCTTCTAAAAATTTTTCGGTTACAGCATGCGAAATTTCAAAATCAAGGTCTACTGACATACGGTCGAGGCCATGGATGATCCGTAGAGCGCTGCCACCATACATAACCCAGTTATTATATTCCTGGTGGTGATAAATAAAATTGAGTAAATAATACTGCAGCTCTTCCTTTAATCTATTCCGGCGCGTTTCTGCATCCAAGTTTCCATACTTGGCGAGGTCTTCAAGCGTCCTCTTTAAAATTGTCGTAATCTGTTCACTCATAGAGATATTTTTTAATTATTGTGTAAAATTTTTCCTGCTCCGCCTTATCCATTTCATCAAGGTCAATTCTCAATTCAAAAATCAACTTTTTTATGTCATCTAACGAAAGCCCACGAAACTGGCGTGTCCGAAAATATAACAAATCAAATAATGCCTTTGCAGGCGAGGCAATAAAAAAATTAAACTTTTTTTTTATCAGTCCAAAACCTAAAAATAATTCTTTGCTCACAGACTGATAAGCAAAATTACCGACTTTGGTCTGATAATCGCGCGTTACTTTCGGCGTAACTGAAGTAATGGGATGAACCACCTCTGTTGCAAGATTGTAATACTGAAGCGCTGCCCAAGAACTGATATACGATGGCGTGCGAACCACGTTGGCCAAATAAAATAAATAAGAAGCTTCGCTTTTGTTTTTTTCATAAAAATCTGCCGAGATATACAGCCCATTTTTTAGCCGATAAATTTCTTTGTATTTCAAAAAGCGGCTGATATAAGTATCAACAGTCGAATCTTTTAGCTCTAACTGCTTTGCAAGCTGAAAAATAGTGCTTTTGCTGAAATGGGGCAATAAATTAAGCTGTTCTAAGAGGTTATTTTTACTTTTCATAATTATGACAAAATTGTATCATATGTGAAACAACAATGCAAATCCTACAAGCAAACCTAGATAGGGTACTTTTTACTGCAATTACCAGCTTTTAATAGCAAATTTTGTATTTAAATCTTTGTAAATTAATCAGTCTAATTCCAGAAAATCTATAATTTCACGGTTAACTACATTTGGCTGGTCATAATTCAAAAGATGGCCTGCTCCTCGTATTATTCCAACTTCAGATTTGGGAATTAGTTTAGCTCGTTCTATGCCTGCATTAGGATTATAAATAACCTCTTTCTCCCCGACCAAATAAAGCGTGGGTTTTTAATTTGCCCAAGTTCAGCATCAGGCAAAATCTCCGGCCGAGCCTTTGGCCGTCGCTGAAGAGAATAAATTTTCAAACATTTGCTGTATCACGGGATCGCTCGTGACATCAGGCTTTACCGACATAGAACGAATAAAAGTGTTAAACGCGGGTTTTGAAAACATAGATCTTAACACGGGATTTGATCCAGAAAACCACGCGGCAATCATTTTAGATCGAAATTTTGGTTGTAACTTTATCCACCCTGCGGGACTAAGCATGACTAACTTATTAACCCGATCGGAAGCCAAAGAAGCAAAATTCAGACCTAACCAGCCGCCATAAGAAAGTCCGACGACATCTGCTTTTTTAATAGCAAGACCGTTCATCACATCGGTTAACCATTGAACATATTCCCAAGAATTTTTAGGAGGATTCGTCGTCTCGCTTAACCCTGCGTCACCGGGCACGTCTAAGGCCAATAACCTATGGTTATGACTTAATGCCTGCGCATTAGGATACCACAGGGTAGCGCTGGCGCTCATACCCGGTAATAAAATTAAAGGTTTGGCTTCTTTCTGTCCATTTTCAATAATGTGCGTTTTGCCAAAGCTCGTTTCTACCATTAAGGGACTGTTGCCGAATGGGCTTTTTTGGCGAAATTTTGGAATTTCGAGCAGAT
>CAZGYI010000089.1:0-2541 GCA_964530635.1 uncultured Gammaproteobacteria bacterium
TTTAGATGACCCAATGAGAACTAGGAAAGTAAGATTTTAGATGTCCCAATTCGTTTCTTTATCAAATCATTAAATTATGATAATCTAAATAACTAACCAGGAAATTATGAATGACTTATCGCTTACTCTTAAAGCTGCTCAAACTGCTGGGTATTTTTTGAAAAAACACTACCGAGCTACTAATTTAAGAAATTATCATCTTAAACACAAGACCCAACTAGTAACACCAGCTGATCGTGGTGCAGAAAAAATTATTTTAAAAATATTAGAAAAATCCAATTATCCAATTTTGTCTGAAGAAAAAGGTTGGGTGGGTAAAAAATCAACCACTGCTTGGATTGTTGACCCTTTAGACGGCACTACCAACTTTACTATTGGCAGTCCGATTTTTGCTGTATCTATTGCTTTAATAAAAAATAGCCAACCAGTATTAGCTTGTGTCTATGCTCCTATACTTAACACCCTATATACAGCTTCGGTTGGTAAAGGAGCTTGGAAGAATAATAAAAAAATTAAAGTTGCTAATACCAAAAAAATAGATAAATCTTTTGTCACTTATTGTCATGGTTCCACTATGAAGCATATTATGCGGGCAGTAGTTATTGAAAAAATAATGCGACAAAAAGCTTTAGAGGTGAGGCAGCTTGGCGCAGCTTCGGTGGAACTAGCATTAGTCGCCTCGGGCAGAACTGATTCTATTATCATTCCCGGAGCTCACGCTTGGGATGTAGCTGCTGGAGTGTTACTAGTTAGACAAGCGGGCGGCAAGGTTACTGATTTTAAAGGTAAAAATTGGCACTTTGGTTCAACTGATATGTTGGCTTCCAATGGCAAGATCCATAATCAATTACTTAGATTAATAAATAATTACTATGGTAAAAATTAATGTTAAAGTTATAACTGGTGCTAAGCGTAATGAAATTGTTGGTTGGCGTGCTGGAGTATTGATTATTAAAATCAAAAGTAAACCTATTAAAGGTAAAGCTAATCAGGAACTAATAAAAATTTTAGCCAGCACCTGCCATTTGGCCAAAAAGTATATTAATATTATAAAAGGTGCTACTAATCCCAATAAAATTATTAATTTTACTAATACTACTAAAGAAAAGATAAAAATGTATTTAGATTAACGATTAATTATGTTTTATAGAACTCTTCTTGCTGATTATTGAACAACCGTATATAATTTATCTAGGAACTAATGGTGGTTCAATAGTATGAAGATAAAAAGCAACAAAATCAAAGCTATAATGATGCGTAAAGGAGGTGCCAGTTATCAAAAGATATCTCATACTCTTAAAATACCAAAAAGCACGTTAGCTTACTGGTTTAAAGATTTAAATTGGTCTACTGTTATTAAACACCGTCTAACCATACAAGCTCGCCAAAAAGCACAAAAATGGATGACTATATTAAGTCATCGGGCACGAAATAAAAGACTACAATTTTATAAAAATAAAAAAATACAAGCACAACAACTCTTTCCAACACTTAAAAAACAACTTTTATTTATTTCAGGTTTAATGGCTTACTGGGGAGAGGGTGACAGTAATTTACACAATGGCATAATTCGTGTTACTAATACTGATCCTATGATGCTAAAAACATTCCGTCTATTTATTAAGAAATTCCTGCCGCACTTAGACGCAAAGATCAAAGCTTATCTCATTCTTTATCCAGACTTAAGAGACAAAAATTGCAAATTGTTCTGGGCCAGAAAGTTAAATCTTCCTATTGCTAAATTCACTAAAAGTCATTATATTAGAGGACGTCATCCTACCAAAAGGTTATCCTATGGTATCTGCACTATTATAGCAACCAGTAGAGCTGATAAAGAAATGGTACTTGCCTGGATTGATTTATTAAGACAAGATATTGATACTGTGCGGGTGTAGCACAATGGTTAGTGCGCTTGCTTGCCAAGCAAGATACGGCGGTTCGATTCCGCTCACCCGCTCCAGAAAATTGTAAGTTTTGATTTAAATCTTGCCCAGGGTGGCGGAATCCCGAAGAATCCGCCTATGGCGGATCTACGGGACAAGCTGGTATATTGTACCCCGTATAGATGGTGGGCGAGTGGCGGAACTGGTATACGCGACAGACTTAAAATCTGTTGACCGCAAGGTTGTGAGGGTTCGAGTCCCTCCTCGCCCACCACTTGTACGGGGCCAAGGAACGCGTTCCGATATTCCGCCGACTGGCTGATCGGGATAGCCGCAAGGCTGTGGGAGTTCCTTGCTCGTCATCGCCACTTTATACTATAATAACTATAAAGAATCAATCGACTTTTCCAAAATTTAACCAACTTAATAAACCATAATCTTATGAGCAAAAAAAATTAAATACGCTGGAGTAGCCGGGATACTTTCTCTGATACTTACTGTAGCTATTGTAATTTTTGAAATTCTCAAAAGCCTAAATCGTCTTGATAGTGAACTTATATCGTTATACATTTTTATTCTCTTCGTTTCATTGATTTTATACATTGAGATGGTTACAAAACTCTGTTTTTGGTGTAAAATAAGGGTATAAGCATTAAGC
>CAZGYI010000090.1:0-2522 GCA_964530635.1 uncultured Gammaproteobacteria bacterium
AAAGAAAGGATAAATAACCAATAAAAAATATTTCTTTTAGAAGGGTGTTATTAAAAATTTTAAATGACACTCTTTTTATTTTGGTTTTTTGTCCTTAAGCGAAGACTTGATTAGAGATTGCTTCGGCCCGATTTATAGCGGAACTCGCAATGACGGAATGGGTGTCGCGAGCGTAAGCGCCTGCCTGCCGGCAGGCAGGAAGCAATCCAGACTGCCACGGTTCGATTTTCATCGAACCTCGCAGTGACAGAATGAGTGTGACATGATGGTCTAATTAAACAATCTTTGACCAATTAAACTTTCACTTAAGGACCCGTTCCGCCCCAAGGCGGGGACGGATGCCTTTTAATCTTTTACTTCCACCTTGACTGTTTTTGGCTTGGCGCGTTCCTCTTTGGGAATCGTAATTTTTAACACGCCTTTTTCATAAGTTGCTTTGGCTTTTTCGCCATTAACAGATACTGGTAGAGCCACAGAACGGTGGAAAGAGCCATAACGCACTTCTTTACGGTAATAATTTTTTTCATCAACCTCGCTTTTTTTCTCTGATTTTCCTTCCAAAGTTAATACATCATTTTCAATTGAAATATTAACATTTTCAGGATCAATGCCAGCTACAGGTGTTTCTACTACTACACTATCTTTAGTTTGATAAACATCTAACGCCGGCACAAAATTTGACATGCGAGGCATAATAGACCAATCATCAAACCATTTGTCAAATTCATCGATATTTGGAAAAAGTGGCGTCCAACGAACAATTGCCATAAGATTGTCTCCTTTTAATTAATAATTAACAAGGTTCCCTTAGGGGAGCCGAGACCTGCCTACTTAAATTGATCTAAGTAGGCAAGTCCCGGAGGAGGAAGTTATTCTTCCTCCTCCCTATT
Source organism: uncultured Gammaproteobacteria bacterium (assembly GCA_964530635.1). GTDB lineage: Bacteria > Patescibacteriota > Patescibacteriia > Veblenbacterales > UBA10138 > CAZGYI01. The sequence continues at coordinate 891 of CAZGYI010000090.1, forward strand.
ATGGCCACGCGATTCATCGATAGGTACCAAGGATACATTGCATTGAGGGCAACGCCCACGGTACTCATCAATATAACCGCACTCTGGGCAAATATATTCCATAATCTATTAATAGATAACAGAATGTTAATAATTAATATTATTTGTTAAATTATTTAGCGATTTTAACTCGAGCGGCTTGTAATACTTTGTCGTGCAGAAAAAAACCTGAACGTAATTCTTCAACAATAATTCCATGCTCCTGGCCAGTATTTTCCACCCCGCCTACTGCCTCGTGCAATGCAGGATTAAACTTTTCACCAATCACTTCCATTTCTTTTACTCCGAAATAAGCCAGCACTTGTTCTAATTTTGATTGAATATGTCTAATACCCTCTACCCAATCAGAACCTTTAAGCTCGGCTGGAACCTGACAAAAAGCATGTTTAAAATAATCAACCAGCGGTAATAATTCGCGTAAAATTTCTGAATTAGCGCTTATTAAATAATCAGCAATCTTTTTTTCAGTATCCTTTTTTAAATTCTGGTAATCAGCCCGAGCGCGCTGGGCCAGAGCCAAATATTCTTCAGCTTGCTTTTGATAATCAACTTCTGGCTCGCTAGCAGCCGGGGGGTTGATATCTGCTGTATTACTTTTATTATTTTTAACTGATAAGTTCTCTGACATAATTTAATCTTCCTACATTACCTGCGTAATCCATACGCCAAGGCCCTAGGAAACCTAAAATATTTTTATTAGGCAATCGATAACTAGTAATCACTGTAGCGCATTCATTACCAAAAGGATTTTGTTCGCCAATACGAATCTCCACCGAATCCTGAAGCTGCTGATAAAATTTTTCCATTACTTCATCTAAATGATCAATAATTCTACTCATCGATTGCACCATATCAATATGGGAAAACTCCGGCTGACTAAATAAGTTTGATAAACCAGTGTAATAAATATCATCCTTAGAAAAACCAACCACTACCGCTTGCCCAGAAAATTCCGCCATTACTTTGGCTAGACTTTTTAAAAATTGCTCAGTGTCTTGCTTAACCTGCTGTAAATTTTGTAGAACTTTCTTTTCTTCACCAACCGGTTCTTTGGGTTCAAGAAAATTATCAACATAATATTGATAAGCCTGGGCAGTAGGCACTCTGCCAGCCGAAGTATGGGGCTGGTACAAATAGCCCTCTTGCTCTAATTTAGCCATTTCATGACGAATAGTAGCTGACGACACTTTCAATTTATTTTCTAAAGCCCGAGAGCCAACCGGGTTCGCTTGTCTAATATAACTTTTAATTAATTCTCCCAGTAACTCTTTTTGCCTTATTTCTAGCATAGTTTCTTGATTAGCACTCTAGATATGAGAGTGCTAATTTCATTGTAAAACTAGTCTAAATCCCTGTCAAGAGCTGGGGTAATGTCCATACCATATTACACCACTCAGGATACTTGGTGGATAAGAATTGTAAAGGCGATTTAAGTTAATACTAAAACACAATCCATTAATTAAATCGCTTATTTATTATGGAGATGATCTCTAATATTTTAAAAAGTACATATTTTAACTTCTATCGTACTATAAACATACCCATTTTGAATTACAAACGTACTAAATAATAAACAATCTTCGTTGGTCAATC
>CAZGYI010000091.1:0-2515 GCA_964530635.1 uncultured Gammaproteobacteria bacterium
CTACTTTTGTAATTGATAACAAGGTATATTCAGGCTACAAAACTTTTGAAGAATTAAGAGAACTGCTTGGCTGTTCTGAGGCAGAGGGTCAATTTTCCGAAGGTCAAAATCAGTTTCAACCATCATCTGCAATTCAATTTTTTGGCGAAAAAGGCGAAAAAGTAAATTTAGAAAATGGTGAGGTTAAATTAGCCACTTCAATTTTTAACGACAATCAAGCGCGATTTTATAATATTGAAATGCCTGCCTCGCCAGCAGGCGGGCCAGACGACAAAACAATCTATTTTTTCGTGGTCAAGGACAAAAATGGAATTTATAGAGCTGCCGCCAATGCCTGCCAAGTTTGTTTTAAGACATATAAAGGTTTTCGTCAGGAAGGCGATGAGATTGTTTGTAATAATTGCGGCAACCGCTACCCGATAGAAAAAATCGCCACTGAAAAAGGAGGCTGTAATCCAGGGCCAATTAATCCAAATTTAGAAGTAAAAAACGGTCAAATTATTATTAAACAAGGCGATTTAGAGCAAGTTTCGGATTTATTTTAACAAATTTATGAAACTCGGCATTATTATTTCAACCAACAATCCGGAGACTAATTGGAATGCCCTGCGTTTGGCTAATTTTGCCATCAAACAAGGGGACGAAGTGAAACTCTTTCTAATTTAACTCTTTAGGTATATGATGTGGAATTTTTCTAACAATCCAATGAGTTGGTTTGGCTTCGGCTTTGGCTGGATTTTTATGGTTTTGTTTTGGATACTGATTATTTGGGGTATTATTGCTTTGATCAAATGGATGGTCAATCAAAACCAGAAAGAGAACAGCCAACAAAAAAGCGCTTTGGATATTTTGAAAGAGCGCTATGCCAAAGGCGAAATTGATAAAAAGGAATTTGAAGAGAAAAAGAAGGATTTAATTTAATCATTAATCTAAAAAACTTATGAAAAACTACAATCAAATTAAAAATTTGCCTTTTAAGGAACTAAGAGGCATTTCACAAAAGACAATTGATATCCATTGGGGTAAACTCTATCAAGGTTATGTTAAAAAATGGCAAGAGATTCAGGAAAAATTGGCCAAAGCGGATAAATTATCAGTTAACGCTACTTTTAGTGATTTACGCGAATTAAAGCTGGAAGAAAGCTTTGCCGCTGATGCCGTGCTTTTACACGAGGCCTATTTTAATATTTTGGGCGGCGATGGAAAAGCCGGAGGGAAAGCTGTTCAAGCCATTACCAAGGATTTCGGCTCCTTGGAAAACTGGCTGATTGAATTTAAGTCTTTAGGGCTTTGCGCTCGCGGCTGGGTAGTATTGGCTTACGATTTTAATGACAGCAAGCTGCACAACTATCTCTGTGACGTTCATAATCAAGGCGGAATTTGGGGAACAGCGCCAATTATAGTTTTAGATGTCTATGAGCATGCTTATTTCATTGATTTTGGCGCTGACAGAAAAAAATACATTGAGACATTTTTTGAGAATTTGAATTGGACAGCGGTTAATAAAAAATATCTAAAGGTCGCTGCGGAAAATTAAAAAAATTAAAAAACATGAAAAAAATATTCTCAAAAATCAAAATTAAAAGCGCTAATTGCTGGATAGGAGAAGGAAATGACTTAATAAATAATGAAACAGAACTTTTTTGCTACGGCAATAACAAATGCGATGTCTGCTGCGGCCCGGAAGATTGTGAGTGTAATGTTAAAAAACAGAAAATAAAAATTAATTAATATTTATTATAATATTTATTATGAAGATATGAAGTTTAAAAAATTTATTATTTCACTCATTATAATTTTAGCTATTAGCGCCCTTTTAATTGTTTTCAAAACTTCTAATTATCTCTTAAGACAAAATGGGGAGAAGACCGATGTCCCAAGCCGGAGCGTGCAAACGAACGAAGTAAAAGAATTTATAATCAAGGCCGCACGGTTTAATTACAACCCTGATGTTATTAGAGTAAAAAGAGGCGAGAAAATAAAATTAACGATAGATAATCTGGACACCACCCACGGCATTAGAATTCCTGATTTAAAAATTAGCGGCGATAGTTTTGTCGAGTTTATCGCCGAAAAACCCGGCGAATTCTATTGGTACTGCAATAATTATTGCGGCGACGGCCATCGCCAAATGCAGGGGAAGTTGATTGTAGAAGAATAATAATATGATATTGATTCTTAATCAAAATCTAGTTTACTGGAGCGGTCTTTTAACAGGCCTTTCTTTTCTCTGCTGTTTTTTAGGTTGCCGCTGCAGCTTGCCATTCTTGAGAAAAAATAGATCATTAACCTTTTTTATAAGTACCACAAGAAATTCATTTGGTTAACTTTCTTTTTCTTTTTAATTCATCTAACTTTAGCTATATGGAAAAAACTATTTTAAAAATCTCTGGCATGCATTGCGCTTCTTGCGCGGCGATTATTGAAAATACTCTTAAGAAAGAGAGTGGCATTAAATCTGCTAATGTTAATTTTGCTTCAGAAAAACTTTATTTGGAGTTTGACGAAGTTGAAA
>CAZGYI010000092.1:0-2476 GCA_964530635.1 uncultured Gammaproteobacteria bacterium
GTCTGGTGAAATTTCCTAGATGCTGAACCAGATCCCGAAATAAATTCGGGATGACTATTTAGTTAGATGCTGAAACAAGCTTGTCCTGATGAATATCAGGATTCAGCGTGACTTACCGCTTCTGTCATCCTGAATTCATTTCAGGATCTATTTCAGGGTCTTTTTAGATTCACTTTAATAAACTAGTATTTAAAATACAGTTTATGTTATACTGGTAAAGCCATGGGCCTGGAATGGTTTCGAGCTCTGCTTTGACATCAGAGTTTCCGGGGTTCAATTCCCCGCAGGTCCATGGCTAGTAGTTTATCCACAAATCTTCTCTTGACAGTTTTTAATAACAAGTTTAAACTAGAATTAGATGTCAAAGCAGGGTTAACGAAGCTATTCTGTAATTCCCAAACAAGCCCCCCAAAGGGGGTTTTTTGGTGGTTTTAAAACCAGCTCCCCCCTAATCACCCCGAACTTGCCTGTCTTCCGTAGTTTTAACGAAGGAGGATTTCAGGATCTTTTCTAGATTGCTTAACCGCGACGTGGTACCGATATTACAACAATTTATCAGCGAACATAAATTAGGCAACTGGGTTCGTGTTTTTCGAGCGGAAATAGTAAAATAAAACAAAAATCTAAATTTGTAAAATTTATGCGATCGCATAAATTTTACTATAAGAATAAAAGGACTTGTCCCTCCGAAGCTTTAGCGAAGGAGGACCATTTTTTTAAGGTAGATAAAAAAGCCGATGTGTTCAGACATCGGCTGTTGTTTTAATTTTGCGGCCTTGTTTCACCAAGACCTTTAGTCCCCCTTTATTTAAGGAGAACCTGCCCTTCCGTAGCTTCCTGACCTTCCGAAGTTTTAACAAAGGAGGCTAGCGAAGGAGGATCATTTTTTTGGCTAATTCAAGACAATTTCACACCCCTGTCCTGACAAAATTTGCTAAATGTCCTACATTAGAGTGTTAAATGATGTATAGTTAAATTGGAAGTTAAAATTTAAGAATTTAAAAAATAAATAAAAAACACCAAGTATTTGGTGTATGTAAAACAGCTGTTAAATTTAAGCTTCCAGCGTAATGCCAATTTTATTGGCAATCTGCTTAATCCACTTCTCGTGCCTGTCTAAACCATCTATAAAAGCCCTGTCTACTTTACGCTCAATTATACCCAAACGATGCTCTACACTATCAAACCTTTTATCAACTTGTTTAAACCTTTTATCAACTTGTTTAAACCTTTTATCAACTTGTTCAAACCTTTTATCAACTTGTTTAAACCTTTTATCAACTTGTTCAAACCTTTTATCTACCGAATCAAAACCGTCTTTTACAGCATTAGTTAGTTGCTCAAATTGTCCGTTAAAATACTCTTTGGTCAATTCAGACATAGTGTTAATTATTATAAATCAGCTAATTAAGATGTCAAGCGTTGTCAAAATTATTAAAAATTTGCTGGCTTAATAAAACAAATGTTGTATTTTAACATTTACAACAACCAGAACATTACAACATTTATCACATTTATTTTGTTAAATCAACAAGTTTAAAAAACAATCTCCATCTTGTCATTCCCCCGCCTGAGGCGGGGGAATCCAGAAAATAAAATAGGTTTTTGCCTTAGTGCAAAGAGTAATAATTTTATTCTTTGCCCTAATTCAAAAACAAAAGCCCTAAAGCAGTCCACCCAAGGCGGACGCTGCAGGGCAAGCAAAAACAAACAAACTTTTTCTCTTAGAAAGGAGAATTAACAATGAAACTTTACAATTTAATACTCGCAAATGTCATTGCGAACGCAGTGAAGCAATCTAATATAGTCATTGCGAGCATCTTTCTGTCGTCATTGCGAGCGAATCCCAATATCAATCGGGATGAGCGTGGCAATCCCAAAAAGAGACTGCTTCGTCATCCTGAACAATCACATTGTCACCCTGATCCCCAGCGTCATCCTGAAAAAAGCTGTCATCCTGAACTTGTTTCAGGATCTATTGTTTCAGGGTCTATGAGATTCCGAAATAAATTCGGAATGACAAGCCGCAGAATCGTTTTCGCGATTTTAGTAGCCATAATGATATTTAGCGCAACTGTATTTTCCCAAAACGACGGCTGGAACAAGGAATTTTCCACTATGAATTACGATACGCTGTATATTTCAGACAGCGCTGGCGCGGCCCAAGGAAATTACTTTGTTCGTACTAAATTTAAAGGCGACGACATATCAGACCAAGTAATCTGGGGTAGAAAATTTAATCCCAAAGTGCCATTTCAAGGAACACTTAAACTAAGTACTAGATCTTATGATAATACATGGGGAATGATTACAATGTTTAAGGTAATACTTCATCATAATGATACCGCAATTTCTAGCGTATTCGTAATTTCCGGCGATGGTCCGTGGGTGTATCCTGTTTATGGTCCTATCACTTGGTCTGGAACTTTATCTTCATTTGATTCGTTATCAATAGTAGAAGTATATCATCCATTAA
>CAZGYI010000093.1:0-2471 GCA_964530635.1 uncultured Gammaproteobacteria bacterium
GCAGCTTATCACTTAAAAACTGCTTTCAGTTGTCCAAACAAACCCGACCACCTCAAAGTACCTTCGGTATATTCCATCTTGTCCCCAGGTCCAAGTTGTATAAATAGGTAGTATTTCATTCAAAAGCTTTGCAAAACTTTCGAAATTGCCTTTTTGTAATGCATAATTAACGATTTCTTCTTCGATACGTGTCTTTTTCATTTCAAACCCCGACATTCCTGAGTGGTTGGAGGTAATGATTAGACTTTCGTTCTTTTTGAAAACGTTTTGTATCTATACACATCAATAGTCGACGAACAGCACCATCAACATAGTAAGTTTTCTCCTGTATATCATTCGAAGTGATGTTTAACATTCCAAGGTAATCAGCATAAATCTTTTTGCTGAAATGAAAGGCGTGACTTCCGGGTTTCCCTTGGTCGCTATATGACAGGTCGAGACGATTTATACTTTCAGAATCATCTTTAATATAGTGATGAGTGTCAAGCACAAGAATTTCTTTGGATAAACACAGCGATCTCGCCAGATAGTAAAAAGGGAAAAGAAAGTGCTCATGAACAGAAGAAAGAAAAACAATATCATGAGATAGTGTGTAATCCCCTAAATCTCCAACAACAAAATGAGTATTTTTCATTTTTAATACCTGAGCACAAAATTTAGCTCTTTCAACATTCCGTTCATCAAGCTCAAGTCCTGTAACATCTTTTGCTCCACGGCGACTGAATTCGAAAACAAAGAAACCACATGAAGTGCCTATCTCAAGCACTGATTTTCCCTTTACTTCAGGAATCAATGTAGACAAACGCTCCCATTTCGGTATCGGTCGTAATAGAGCTGCCTCTTTAGGATCAATCCCAGGAAAAAGATTATCACATGCAGAATCGTTAAGTGCCCACTCAGGTTTATCTGTTGTTGACACTCCATATTCTGGAAAGATAATTTTGTGGTACCATGGTTTTCTCCTATCTATCTCTTCAATTAGCTTATCTTTAGTAAATATTTTACTCATTGAAATCACCTCAATATTTTTAACTTCATAAAATACCAAAAGAAATATACTTATTCGAGCTTTACTGAGCAAGTATCGACATAGACTACAGAGGGAGTGTCGGTTTTTATACGAATTGCGAAGTTTAGATATGTTATCTTTTCTGTCCCAACAGTTTTTGTGCCTGTAAGTGTTTCCCAATCTGTACCAGCATTGAACTTGCTCGCCGTAGTCCCGCTGTCATCATTCATAATCACCTGACAAGCTCCGGGTACACTACAGCGAACTTTTGCCGAAAATGCAAGTTTTTTCCCTTTATAGAGTTCTCTATCCTTTATGGGCTGATAAAAATCTATAATATTTGAACCATTGCCTCCCTTAACCTCTATCTTGACAGAATATTTTTCTGATACTACATTTTCTTTTTTTTCTTCCCTTGATATAACGAAAGAAGGTTTTTCATCGCTGTTGGTAGCCCACTGGTCAACAGTAATTTCAGTATTTTTAGGAGAATCGAATATTATTCCCATTGTCCAGACTTCGAATCCGTTATTCTCAAGAAGATTCTTTTTGGAAGCACAGCCTATCAACAGTGTTATGAATATTAGAATAAAAATCATAACATTAGAAATGTCTTTTAGCCACTTATTCTGTACTTGCCTCTTTTCATCTACATAATTATTCATCTCTCTTTCCCTCCCTTTAAAATACATAATTATTATTTAATGGTTTTTCATAATATTATTATTAAATTTAAGTTTTTAGTGTTAAAATCCATGGTAATTTCGGATCTCGATTAACTATCATTTGCAATATGATCAACATTGAAATCGTTAAGATCCAACAAAGTGTACCATAGACCCAAGGGACTTTATCAAATAATTTGACAATAAAGTGTCTAAAATTTTGGCGATAATATCTATTAATTATCATAACTATACCCCATATGATACCCCAGACTGCCCATTGGTAAGTAAGTCCATGCCACATTCCAACGAATACAAATGTATAAAAAAGATTCCGATACCTTGAGCGTTCTTGATTTCCCCACGTATTTTCATAAATTTTTTCTCGAAAAAAAGTTGCTATACCGAGTTGTTGCCTCCGCCAATAATCAATTGGGCTGGAAACCAGCACAGGCTTATTACACAACTCTATCCCAGGTGTTCCTATCCAGTTAGACCCAAGAAAAAGCAAGTTATTTAATAAAGGCCACGATGCAAGCAATGCTATTACAGTATAAAGGAATGATATAAAAAAAGTGTTCATAGAGATATTATGACTTATAAAGCTAACAATCTGATCTTTGTGCAATAAAATAATTAGGGACAAAATTATAAAAATAACCCTCTTCAAAAGTACAGGGTAGTATTCTTTAACTTTGGGAACCCCTCGAAAATTTTCAATATGTGAAAGCCAATCTTTATATCTCAAGAGTACCGAGTTCTGATCATTTTAGCTTGGTTTGATTAGCGATGTCCAT
>CAZGYI010000094.1:0-2468 GCA_964530635.1 uncultured Gammaproteobacteria bacterium
AATAATGTAAAGTGTCATCAAGTTTACCGCTGGTTTCTCCAACTTTGATTAGATTAATATAATATTCAGAAAAATACTTACTGTGTTGCGCCAAAGAGCTGTGCAAAGATTGTCCAGTTTGTACACGCCGGTGGATATCCAATAAAATATTATGAAATTTTTTATTAGTAGTTTGCTCCGAAGTTACTTTAATGGCTTGATCTAGGGGAATACCAGAATCTAATAAAGTATGAAGGTGGCTAGTGAAAAAGATTCTATCCAGCCGAGAAACTTTGGAAAAGAAATTCTCCAAACGGTTTAACTGCCGCGCTTTTTCTTCTTTGATATTAATTACCAAAAAACCCTCTTGCTCTAATTTACTGCGTGCTTGTTTAACTGTTGAAGCCTCTATTTTACCTTTAAGATAATTATCTGAATGATCCAGCGCATTATATAAAAAAGTAGTCATAAATTAATCTCTGGTTACTCGCAAAACTTCTTCGAAAGTGGTGCGACCTTGAAAAACTTTTAATAAACCATCTTCCGTCATAGTTAAAGCTCCCTGTTTTACCGCCTCGGCCTTAATAGCCTCGGCTGAAGTATTTTGTAGTATCACCGCGCTTAACTGCGGCGTTATTTTAATTACCTCATAAATACCAATACGCCCCAAGTAGCCAGTATAATTACAACGCCTACACCCTGTTCCAGAATATAATCTTAATTTAGCCAATGACTGATCAGTAGGTAGCAGCCCTAGGTGCTGTAATTTACTAAATACAGCTTTTAAATTTAAAAAAGCATTATAGCGTTCTAAAAGTTTGGGGCTAGAATAAGCCCGTGATTTACAAAAACGACAAATGGTGCGCACTAAACGTTGACCAATTAATAAATTAACCACCGAGGAAATTAAAAACGGCTGTATCCCCATTTCAGCTAAACGCTGCGGCACCAAAAAAGCATCATTAGTGTGCAAGGTTGATAACACCATATGACCAGTCATAGCAGCATTCAAGGCAATATCTGCTGTATCGCGATCCCTAATTTCTCCTACCATCAAAATATCAGGGTCTTGCCGCAATAGCGACCTTAAACCAGTGGCAAAAGTTAAACCAGCTGCAGGATTAACTTGCATTTGATTAACATTATCGAGTCCATATTCAATTGGGTCTTCAATAGTGCAAATATTAGTCCGTTCCCTGTTTAATAAACGCAACATAGTATAAAGTGTGGTGGTTTTTCCGCTACCTGTGGGCCCGGTTACCAAAACCATACCATGTGGTTTATTTATTTCTTGTTTCACTGCCACCATGTCCCGACTATTTAACCCTAAAGCCTTAAGATTAAACTGCGTTTCTCTGGTGTCTAATAATCTTAAAACCACTTTGCTGCCATACAAAGTTGGGATTATCGAGGTACGAATAGCTACCTCGCGATTGGTAAAAGAAAATTTAAAACGGCCATCTTGCGGTAGACGATGTTCATCAATTTTCAAATTAGCTAATAACTTTAATCGTGCCACCAGGGGCGGTAAAACTTCTCGCGGCAATTCCACAATCTTTTTTAATAAACCATCAATACGATAGCGAATGGAGACAGATTTAACTTTTGGCTCAAAATGAATATCTGAAGCTTTTTGTAATAAAGCCCGCTCAATAATAATATTAACCATCCTAATAATAGGAACATACTCAGCCATTTTTTCTATGGGATCGTGGCTGGCTAAAGTTTCATCTATACTATCTTTAATTAATCTGGCAAAATCCTGCCTAATTTCACTATCATATTTCATTAAAGCATAATCTATATCTGCCGGTGTAGTTACAAAAACTTTAGGCGTTAGTCTGGTTTTTTGTTTAACAAAATTGATAATTTGCTCATTGGCAGGATCAGTGGTGGCAATATAAATATCTTGGCCGCATTTTTTAAAAATCACTACTGAGTGCTCTTCAGCCACTTCTTTGGGTAGTAAAGTAAGCACATAATGAGAAATAACCTTGCCTTTTAATTCTATAGCCGGTACGTTAAAAAATTCAGAAAAAGCCGCCAAAAGTTTTTCTGTTTTTACTCCGCTAGTTTCAAATAATACCTCTAAAATGGGAGTGTTTGTATTATCTGCTTGTTTCACGGCAACTTTAAACTGCTCGCGACTGCAACAGTTATTTTTTTCTAATAACTTTAATAAATTATTTTGGCTAAAATTAGCGGATAATAAACTAATCATAAATCAAATTACAAATTCTCTTGATAAACCACCGTACAATATTAATGATATACTGTCAAGATTTTTAAAAAAATAATCTATACATTCATTATAATACCCTTCAACCAAAAGCCCCGCTTTTGAGCAGGACTTTTGGTTACTAACCCTCCTAGATTAGTAGATTTCAAGATGTGAGTTAATTAAGGATTATCCCAGAATAATTTATCAGCCATGCTCTCTGATGTTTTGGGTGTAGCTTTACCTGGCCATGGCAATGGTGGGCTGATGA
>CAZGYI010000095.1:0-2431 GCA_964530635.1 uncultured Gammaproteobacteria bacterium
CTGCTGGTAAGTTTTAACCGCCTGCCAAGTAGTTTGATTTAATTGCCATAATCCCCCGCTGGTTTCTGGTACTGGATATTTAAATAATATTGGCTGGCTAAATTTTTGTTCATCAGAAAAAATTGAAACCTCCCAGGCGCCCTTAACCTGCTGATTATTTGGCAAGGTTGGCGCTGGTACCATTTTAATATGAATTTCTACTGGTTTAACTAACGCCTTTGGCATAATTTCTACTTGCCATTGCTGGTTAGCCTGCCAAACATAGCCCGGCGCCACCAGTTCACTAGTTAAAAACAATACTTCTTTATTGTCAGCCAAAACTAAACTCGGCAAAAATAACAAGATAAAATATAACCAATATGTTTTCTTAAGCGCTTGCATCACTATGAATTATTATTTATACTATTTTATTGCTATAGTTAATTTATTAGGCGGATATCGTATAGGATGTATAATATAAGTTTCCTATATGCTCCGTAGCAGTCAGCGGGATTAGTATAATGGTAGTACGTTTGCTTCCCAAGCAAGAGGCGCCAGTCCGATTCTGGTATCCCGCTCTTTGCTACTTAAGGAGGATGGGTAAGATTGAGAAATAAGGTTGAGTCCCATTACCCGCTCCAGTATGCCGATGTAGCTCAACTGGTAGAGCAACGGTATCGTAAACCGTAGGTTGTCGGTTCGACTCCGACCATCGGCTCCGGGGTTACGGCTAGATGGAGCAACGCATTCGTAACGCCCAGGGTCCTAGGGTACGATTTCCACCCTGGTCTCCAGAATCTAAAGTTTAAAATTATCAATCTTAAGAAATATCAAAGTTTTGGTTTTTTTCCGCTCGCTTTCTAACCACTTATCAAAATCAAAATCTCTAATTAAAATATGGCTAGCACTTAAATCAACGGTCGCCAAATTTGTATCTTGGGGTAAACTATCTCGCCTAATAATGTGCCAACCAAAAGACGTTTTAACGGGTTCACTAATTTGATCAATAGCTAGTGATTCTACTACTGCTTCAAATTCAGGCACCATTGTACCCCGGGTAAATGGCCCTAAAACTCCACCTTGTGCTGCTGAGGCTAAATCATCTGAATATTTATGAGCTGCTTCGGCAAAAGATATAACTCCATTAATAATATCGTCTTTTATGTTTTGCGCTCTAGCTTTAACGGTAATTTGTGCTGATTCATTATTAACAAACCATTCAGTCACTTTTTTACGCTGTAAATAAGGAAGGATTATTTTATCCTTAAAATCAGCAATAGTCCAATTATAATTAAAGCTGATAAATTCCTTTAAATTCTCTTCACCAGAAAAATCAATACTAATTGATAATAACTCCGCCGCAACTTCTTCTGCTGTAACTGTTATTTTATTCCGTTTGGCAAAATTACTAACAATTTGTTGTTTGATCATCCGCTCTAAAACTATATTTTCAATTTCAGCCAAGCTGATTTCTTCACTTGAGCTATTTTCTGCGGCAATGCGCTGATAATAATTTTGTAAAGTGACCACTTCGCTATTAAACTCCTTTAGTGACAATATGCTGCCATCAACATAAGCCAAAGGCAGGGACAGTTGATTTACTAAGTTAGAAATTTTTTTATCCAACCTTAAACGATAAACTGACCACAAAAAAATCATCAGTAACGCCATCAAGATCCCCAAGCCTATAGCTAACCATATTTTCCAACTAAAATGCCGTGAGGATCGGGGGGTTATTGGTTTTTCTTTAATTGATGGTGGTAGCGCTATCGCTGGTTGGCTGGAAGTAAAAAATTTTTTCTGGTGGGATTTAACTATCGACTTAGGTTTAGTTAAAATTTTACTTGGGTCACTTTTGACAAACCGTTTAATACTACTACCGCTGTCGTCATAGTGATACTGACCTATCTCTTCTAAAATATCATGCCTTAAATTGCCATCTTTGTTGCTTGATGCGTTAGTTGATTTTCTGACTTTATTATTATCCATGTATATTTATTGTTAATATTTATATTTTAAAAAAATAATTCCACCATTTTTGCCAATTAGCCCCATTGGTTTCTCCTGGTAAACTTAATAACTCATCTACACTCACTCCTTCGTCTTTTGGTAAAATTACTACTTGTTCATCAGGCTTACGTAAACCCATCCTGAGTCTAGCTTCTTTTTCTTGAAATTCGGAACTTTTTAAATACTCAATCAAACTGGATAATTCCCGGTTCTTTTGTTCAAAGCTTGTTATTTTTGAACGCAACCCCTCAATTTCTTTTTTTAATTCCGCCCGCCTAATTAAATTTTTACCAAAAGCTACACCAATAATAACTATAGCGCCTATAGCAATAATAATAAATAGCCGAGAAGTAATAATGCTCCAAAAGTGTATTTTTGAATGCATAGTGTTAATTTAGTATAGCATCTTTAAAAATATACTAAAACTTTAAAATTATTAGCT
>CAZGYI010000096.1:0-2429 GCA_964530635.1 uncultured Gammaproteobacteria bacterium
AATTAGATGTCCCACTGTCCGGGACTATGGTAAGATTTTTAAATGTCTAAATACGTTGCCAACAACGGCAAGAGCTGAGGAAAAAATTCTTTAATGGGATAGTTCATCTCCGAAACTAAACTATATTGAGCAAGAATTTCCCAACCCATAACGAGAGCTACTAAAACAGCTAAAGGAATAGCAACGAAAACTTTGATTTTCATATCAGCAAGTTCAGCCATCTTCTCTTTTTTTGATTGATCAAATCCAAGATTCATAGTGTGTTGATCAAGAGACTTGCCTGTTTCCTCTATTGTGGCAATCATCAGTGAATAGCCCAAAGGTTCAATTTTTTTAGACAAATTATTAGCGTTTGTCTTTAATGCATCAAAAGATATCTTAACAGATTCAGTGCCATAGTTCACTTCGACTGAGTTAACACCCACCGCCTGGCGTAGTTCTTTTTCAATAATGGCGGCGCAAGAAGCGCAAGGCATACCTTTAATTTTAAAAACTTTACTTATAACAGACATAAAAAATTAATGCTTATGATTAAATTCTCTTTCACAACCTGCGCTACAAAAATAATAAATAAGACCATTTTTGGTTAAGCTACGAGCAGCCGAGGCTGGCGTTAGACGCATGCCACATACAGGATCAATCACTACAACTAATTGTTCTGCTGCCACTAGAGCTTTTTTTCCTAAGCGTTCAAATAATATCTCGCGTATTAAATCAGATGCTTTTATAAAATTTTTATGCGTCACACGATAATAAATCTTTTTACCCCGTCGTTCGGCTTCAAGCACTCCAAATTGCCTTAAAACCATAAGATGTTGGGATAAATTGGCCTGTGGTAAACCCAACATACGACTCATTTCACCTACTCGTAAAAAATTATGCCGCAAAACCTGCATAATTTCTAATCGTTTAGGATTAGCTAACATCTTTAAAAGCTGGGCGTGTTCTTTAAATACTTGCTTATACATATTAACCTTGAACTTCTTTCTTTTTTTGTTCAAACTCCTCTTTGCTTATTTCGCCCTTGACGTACCGTTCTTTAAGTATTTCTAACGCCTTACCTCCAGAATTATGAAAATTATACAAACTCCCACGTACTAGCCAAACTATGAAAAGTGTAAAAACAACCACAAACAATATTATCATCAAACCCATAAATACCAAATTATAGAAGCAACCGCCATAATACCACATCATAAATTAAGATAAATTAATAATAAAAACATATTCAATTATTAGAATATATTATTATAAAAAGATTGTCAAATCTAAGTGTGGATAACTCGCTTATCTATAAAAAATTCTTCTATCTACATTTTTGAACCACCCTTCGATTCCTACCTCCGCTACAAACCAAAAAAAGCATTCCCGAAAAATCGAAACTGCTCCTTTTTGGCTACTGCCATTCCGTAGCCTTGGCGAAGGATGGCAGAGCATCGTAGAGGGTGTCCCGCCAACAAGGCGGGAGATGTTATCAAGCCCAAGCCTGATCCACCTCGGGCAGAGAATTAGGATTAGACGGGCGGGGGTAATTTATGTGCCGGATTTAAGGAGTTTTTCTATTACCTAAAGTTTACCCTACCATCTCAACCACTATTGTTTCTCTCTAATGAAAACTCAGCTGGTCAGAGTAGACGAAGTGGGAACTTGGTTTAGGGTAGTTTTATAAAACCCCCTTATCACTATCATGCGATAAGGGGGTTATTGTGTTATGAGATTCTATTCTGGAGTACTATTTGCAAGCTTTTTTGCCATTTCACGGGCTTCTTTCCAGGTTAATTCTGGTTTAACTCGTTTGATTTTGCCAGCTAGTGCGAAGTTGAGTACTTGTACAGTGTTACCCTCACCGTGTTGTTCGGTATGTTGTACGATAAATTCAAGTAGTTCATCTTCATTCATGCGAACTATGGAGTAATAAAGTCCGAGTATCTGACGCAATTCCATTCGCATATACATGGCACCTTCTCCTCCCAGGGAGAGTATTGGCCGCTGTTCTGCTTTTAATTGCATCTGCAGTTCAAGTACCTGCTTTAATTCCATCCTCGTTTTTTTTAGTAGTTGTTCAACTGTCGATTCTTCTATCTCGATACCTTCATCAGAATAAGCATCATTAGTATAGATAGAATCAGCCAGTTTAATCACTGTAACTATACGAATGTGATCCAACTTCTTAATAGGGATAGTCCACAAACAACGGGGAGCAAGGGTCGTTCCTTCATAATGCGGTTTTGTGGGTCTACTTATTGAGATAAGTTGTTTTCCTGTACTACTATCGAAGAATATCCGCTTTTTGTTGTCATATATAAATGGCAACATCCGTTCCATAATAAGTGCCTGCACTTTGTCATTATCAAGCGGAGCTGTTTCTAAATAGATATTATAGCTTACTTGAATCTCGCCCTTTTAAATAGCATTTAATAGCGAAATTT
>CAZGYI010000097.1:0-2359 GCA_964530635.1 uncultured Gammaproteobacteria bacterium
TAATAGCAAGAGATGCTGCTATAAAAGAGAATTTAAAAATTTACTGGCAAATATTCAAATCTTGGTTGCCACAGGCTTTAAAAGGTAAAATTTTTGTTGGTTTTATGTTTTTCTTTTTGGTGACTACTATTCCCTTTGGTTTAAGTCGTGGTTTAATAGTTGCTTACTCCAGTCTACGCAACGCTTTTCCTTTATCACATTTGGCAGGTGCCAGTAACTGGCTTAATCAAAACACTGAATTACATAGTATTGTTTTTCAAAGCGATTGGGGCACCTTCCCCCTTTTGCTTTATAATAATCTACATAACTATTATCTGACTGGTTTAGACCAAACTTTTATGTATGAGTATGATAAAAATAAATATTGGGCTTGGGTAGACACGGTCAAAGGGAAACGAGAAGATGTTTATAATGTGGCTAAAAATATTTTTCAAGCTGATTGGTTACTATTAGAAACCAAACGATCAGATATGTTAAAAAATATTAATCGTGATAGTAGATTTACAAAAGTTTATCAAGACGAAGAAGGGTTTATTTATAAAATTAACTAGACTTAAAAATTTTAATATATTAAAATCTCAACAACGCCATCCGTTATCATATAAACAATATGTCATCAGACATAATAAAGGATTCAACATTGAACAAAAAAGATCGTAATCCACAACCATTGTTAAGCAAATTTTCTTCTTGCCTCGTGATTTTATTAACCATAATCTTATTCGGTTTTGCCATATGCATGATGACGACCACCGAAGGTGCAATAAAGTGGCAAAATTTTGTTTATCAAGCCGATGCTTTCATCCATGGCCAACTCAATTATCGTATCTTACCACCCTCTCTGATAGACAGTGTTGAAATCGACGGTAAATTCTATTGGCCCCTCGGCCCCTTTTCCGCTTTAATACTAATGCCGTTAGTTGCCATATTCGGGCCTCACTTAATAATACAAAATTTAGTGCAAATAATCCTCAACTTGCTGGTTTTCTTTTTTTGTTATTCTCTCGCCAAAAAATGGCGGTACAATACTAACGATTCTCTTTGGCTAGCTTTCGCTTTTACTTTATGTTCCGCTTATGTAGGCAACGTATACACACCAACTGTTTGGCCATTTTCCAGCGTAGTAACAGTAGTCTTATTATTTTTGACAATTAACGAATACCTCAACAAACAACGTTTTTGGTTACTGGGAATATTCATTGGAGCGGTGCTTGCCACACGCTTTACGGCTGGATTAATAATAATACTTATTAGCGGAGATGTTATTTTAGACAAAACCATAATCTTGCGTAATAAAATAAAAAAACTTGCTGCTTTAATGGTTCCAATATTCATTAGCGGTCTTTTATTATTATTGTTCAACTGGCAAGCCTATGGTCACCCGTTAGATAACGGCTATATGAAAACCATTACATGGCCGGCTGGCGAAAACACTAGAAAGGAACATGGTTTGTTTAATCCGGCTCTAATTCCTAATAATCTGTACTACTTTTTTTTAGTAGCACCTACGCCAACGCTTGATCCTCATACCTTAAAATTGGTGCCCCCATATATAAAACATACTTATGCTGAAAACTTTTTTTTGCTATCACCAATTTTTCTTATTATATTTTTTAATGTCAAACTAAAAAACCGATTTTTTAAACTTACTGTTTTAACCTGCCTATTAATTTTAACTACCTTATTAACATACTATTCGGCCAACTATTATGAATTCGGCCCTCGTTATTTAACTGATCTGTTGCCATTAGTATACCTACTATTATTAGAGAGTTTCCCTAATTACCAATTACAATTCCGGCACCGACTAATCATAGCCGCCAGTGGAATATTTAATCTTTATTTATTTCTTACCTGGATTTTAAAGCCATGAATAACTTTATTAAGTTATCAATAATTATTCCTTGTTTTAATGAAGAAAGAACTATTTCTTCCATAGTTGAAAAAATAATAAATATCTTACCAAGCAACGATTTTCAAATAATAATCGTCGATGATGGATCATTAGATCAATCACCTAATATTATCAGACAACTAAAGCAAAAATATCCGCAAATAATTTGCCTATTTCATAAATATAATACTGGAAAAGGCACTGCCATACATACTGGTTTAAATTCAGCCATTGGTGAATATATCATAATTCAAGATGCTGACTTAGAATATAATCCAGCAGAAATATTAAATTTACTAAAAAAAATTGAAAACGAAAATCTGTCAGTAATTTACGGATCGAGAAATTTAATGAAACATCGCTCGATTTATTCTGTATACTATTTTGGCGCCTGGATTATAACTCTGGTGGGAAACTTAATCTATAACCAACGACTGACTGACCAATATACCTGTTATAAATTAA
>CAZGYI010000098.1:0-2309 GCA_964530635.1 uncultured Gammaproteobacteria bacterium
CAATAAGAATATAGAGACTCTGCAGAATTAAATTTTAGCTGATTATTAAAATAAAATGTTTCGATATTTCCAAAGATCTCTATTATAAAATTTGGACCAACATCTTCCATAAAAAAAGCTGCGCTGGAAGGCAAAGAATTAGAATTCCCACGTACTTCATCATAAAAGGATTTTAATTCATAATTATTATTTTTTGCGGGTCCACAAAAAAAGAATTTACCCCCATTTTTTAAACCGTCCCAAATTGATTGAATAATTTGACGTGGATTTTGTGAATAATAAAGCGAGAAAGAACTTAAAATTCTATCAAAAGCATTTTGTTTCAAACTAATAGCCAATTTATCAACATCACAACAAACTGGTATTATTCTTTGCGAAAGACTTTTACTATAGCTTTTTTGAGATAATGAAAAAAGCGCTTCTTTAGAAATATCAACAGCAATTATTTGCCCTTTCTCTCCAATTAATTCTGCAGCTTCGATAGTTTGTTTACCCGTCCCACATCCCAATTCAAATACCAACATATCTTCTTCCACATCAAGATTTTCGAAGATCCATTTGTTAATATCTTTTGAACCAAATTTTTCATGTGTCTCAATTCTATTTTTTAATGCTTTTGGATCTTTGTTAAATTTGCCTTCAATATTCATATTTTCCCTTCGAGATACTTCTTCCTTCGAATGCTTAAATGCTTTGAAAGATCCCTATCGAATTTATCAATTTGCGTTTGGGAAAGGTTTTTGGTCTTTTCTTCGAAAAAACTTTGTAAAATGTCTTCTGGTAATTGATGTTCTTTGCCCCACCAGATTGGATGAACCAAGAACTGTAATACTGGCTTTGTTGGATTTTCCAAAAATTGTAATGGCTCTCCTTCTCGCCAAATCCCTCTTGAATCTGACAAATACCAATTCATTAGTTCGGATGAATAGGCATTTACTCTTCCTGCAACCCAAAAGGGTCCTTGCAAAATCTTTTTAAACGGCCGATGAAAAGATATTGAATAAACTCTTTGACCAGTAATTTCTTCCAGTACTTGACACTCCGTGTTAATAAGTTGTTCACTATCCTGATTTAGTAATTCGAGTGATGAATACGAATAATCGAAATGCAATCCGATCTCATGCCCCATCGAAATAAGCTCTTTAATAATCGTTTTTGTGTTTGCCTCTTTAATTGAATAAAAAGGGCATTGAGTCATTATCATATAACATGATAGCATGCCATATCTATTTTCAATTTCTGCTAAAGCAAGTGCTTTATCTAAATCAAGATCTATATCATGACGGAGAAATATAATCGTCTTTTGGAGTTTTTGCTTTAAAATAGTAGGTGCCTCTTTAAAAAGAAAGTAATTAAAATTTTTTTTGATGCTATTCAAAATAGCCTCATAGTATTTGTAACTAAATTCAGGTTCTTTAATTTTTTCCATAAATAGCGTCGTAAAAATATTAGTCTTTCTAAAAAACAGGTTGGTTTATAAAATTATTTATAACCAACCCAAATTTAATTATTTCAGCAATAACATCTTGCCATTTTTTACAACATTATCTAACCTAATATTATAAAAATAAGTACCGCTTGATAAATATTTTCCATCAAATGTAACTGAATAGCGCCCTTCTTTTTTATATCCATCCTCGATCGTCTCAATTTCATTTCCAAGAATATCGAAAATCTTTATAATAACATACCCTCCCTTGAATACTTGATACTCTATTGTTGTGCTTGGATTAAATGGATTAGGATAGTTATTAACAACTAAAAAATCATCTGTCTTTTCTTGATCTTTTTTATTATTGCTTGGTGCTGATTTATTTAAATAGCTTTGTTTAAATCCAGAATAATCAATAAGCCAATTACCAGCAACAGTTTTTACACTAAAATCACTCGCTCCATCTCCATTATAATCACCTGAAATTGGATGTGCGTCGCTGTTTCCGTATTGATAATTAAGATCATCAAAATTTCCAGTTCCATTATAAGCAAAATCAATTTTCCATTCACCCGTGTTACTTTTTACACTTAAATCTGTCTTTCCATCTCCATCATAATCAGCTGGTACAGGAGTGTATGAAACATCGCCATATCCAGATACTATTAAATCCCATCCATTAGCAAAACCATTGGCAGCAAAATTTATGAACCAACTTCCCCAGTCGGCTTTTATACTTAAATCCGCTTTTCCATCACCATCATAATCGGCGGGAACAGGATGGGCGTCTGCACCACCATAATTGTAAAAGATATTATCCCAGCTTCCAAAACCATTTGAAGCAAAATCTATTTTCCACTCTCCTGAACTGTTTTTT
>CAZGYI010000099.1:0-2241 GCA_964530635.1 uncultured Gammaproteobacteria bacterium
CAATTAATTTAGTCGCCACGTTGCCTAAAGTTTCCAAACCTAAAGAAAGTGGCGTTACATCCAAAAGCAATACATCGCGCACTTCGCCTTGCAGCACACCAGCCTGCACCGCTGCGCCAACTGCTACTACTTCATCTGGATTAACACTGACATTGGGCTTTTTGCCAAAGAATTTTTCTACAGTTTTTAAAACCAAAGGCATTCTAGTCATACCGCCAACCATTACCACCTCGTCTAAATCTTTGATGGACATTTTGGCATCAGCCAAAGCTTTTTTCACTGGCTCTAAAGTTTTTTCCACCAAATCACCGACAATTTCTTCTAGCTTGGCCCGGGTTAGTTTAATCATCATATGTTTGGGTCCAGAAGAGTCTGAGGTGATAAACGGCTGATTAATTTCAGTTTCCGCAGTAGTAGAAAGTTCAATCTTGGCTTTTTCCACTGCTTCTTTAATACGTTGCACTGCCAGCGGGTCTTTAGCTAAATCAATACCCTGATCTTTTTTATACTCACCAATCACCCAATTGATTAAGCGCTGGTCAAAATCATCACCGCCTAAGTGAGTATCACCATTGGTGGATTTAACTTCTACCGTGTCGCTGGATACTTCCAAAATGGAAATATCAAAAGTACCGCCACCCAGATCATACACCGCGATTTTCTGATCTTTTTTCTTATCAAAACCATAAGCCAGGGCGGCTGCGGTTGGCTCGTTAATAATGCGCTTTACTTTAAGGCCGGCAATTTCACCGGCATCTTTGGTAGCTTGTCGTTGCGAATCATCAAAATACGCTGGCACAGTAATAATTGCTTCAGTAATTTTTTCACCCAAGCGCTCTTCAGCATCAGCTTTCATTTTTTGTAGCACCATGGCAGAAATTTCCTGCGGTGAATAATCTTTGCCTGCCATTTCTACTTTTACCCCATTGCCTGCTTGTTTTATTTTAAATGGCAAGATTTTCAAATCACGCTGCACTTCGGGGTCATCCCACCTACGGCCAATTAGGCGCTTAATAGAATACAAAGTATTATAGGGATTGGTGACAGATTGACGTTTGGCTAATAACCCAACCAGACGTTCGCCTGATTTAGTCATCGCTATAATCGAGGGCGTGGTACGCGCGCCTTCTTTATTTTCTAAGACTTTAGGTTCGCCACCTTCAATCACTGCCATGCAAGAGTTGGTGGTCCCTAGGTCTATTCCTAAAATTTTTGGCATAGTTGTTTAAAATTAATAATTAAGTAATAATTAAATTAAGATAATTGACAAATTGTTATTTTTATAATAAGATTTAATAATTTAGTAAATACAAATAAAATCAAATAGAGAGGAAAAAATGGAAAAAAGTTCTTTGCAACGCTCTATATCTTGTCACAAGCATAATTTAAAGGGTGACTTAATACTTGGTTTGTTTTTTCTTGTTCTTTCTGTTGTAATATTTTTCTATCTTTTAAATAGAGAAGCTACTGATGCTAAATCAATATTCATAATCCTAGGCTCGTCCCTTGGCGCGATGCTTTTCCTTGGATTAAGTATCTTATCCTTGAAAAATGCTCTGGGCGCATATACAGAATTAAGACAGCTGCAAAAAAGGAGTTTTTATCAGACAAAATTTAAAATTAATGTAACTGTAATTGCCCTGGCTTTTATCTGGTACTGCGGAAACTCGCTTTTTCTGATCTGGAATGATGGCTCTAAACCATTTTTGAAATATTCACTAAGTCCGCTAATTAATCTTACTATAATAGGTGCCATAATAATTATCTTTAAAGAATGGCTACCCCGAAAACAGGATTAAAGAAAAAATTAAAGCACTAAAGCGTTTTCTTGTCTAAAAAGGGAACGCTTTTTTATTTTGGTTTTAAATGATATAATAAACTTAGAAAAACAAATAAAACTTTAAAAGAGAAGGAGTTTAACATGGATACTTTTACAATCTTTAAAGTATTAATTGTAATTATAGGAGCTTTAATAATTGCCTTTAAAATAGGGAAAAGCATCAAAGAGAGTAAACCGCCAGCCTCACCGAAACGTCTTAGACTAGTAAGAATTATAACACTCGCTAGTGGTAGTATAATAATTATCCTTATGATAATTGCCATTAATGCAGAGCCATTCATATCCAATACCTGGTGGGCAGAAGGTCTATTTATCCTACTAATGCTTTGTTTGGCCGTAATCTTCATTTACTATACAAGCAACTGGATATGCGGAGGGAATCCTGGTATTACTATTAATAG
>CAZGYI010000100.1:0-2236 GCA_964530635.1 uncultured Gammaproteobacteria bacterium
ATTTTAGATGACCCAATGAGAACTAGGAAAGTAAGATTTTAGATGTCCCAATTCGACGTATATGCTCTTTGTCGTTGGTCAGCCATATCTTAGAGGCTTCTATCGTTTTATTCGTTACGGCAAGGCCAATATGGACACTTTGATTGGTATGGGGACTCTGGTTGCTTTTTTATACAGTTTCATCGTTTCTGCCTTAGAAGAGGTTTTGAATCCTTTTATAAATGTGGATTATCAATATTATGACGTGACAATTGTTGTTATCGCTTTTATCACTTTGGGTAAGTATTTGGAAGCTAGATCAAAACTAAAAACCGGCGATGCCATAGAAAAACTTCTTAATCTTCAGGCTAAGACCGCATTGATAATAAAAGATGGTAAAGAAATAGAAGTTTCGGTAAATGATGTTAAACATGGCGATTTAATTATTGTTAAACCCGGAGAAAAGATTCCAGTAGATGGATTAATTATTGACGGATCATCCTTTATTGATGAATCTATGGTTACTGGCGAACCGATGCCGGAGCAAAAAAAGATTGGAGACTCTGTCGTCGCTGGCACCATTAACACCACTGGATCGTTTACATTTAAAGCTACTAAGGTTGGGTTTGAAACCTTGCTTGCTCGGATTATCAAAATGGTTGAAGATGCGCAAGGAAGCAAAGCTCCTATCCAAACATTGGTAGATAAGATTTCATCAATCTTTGTCCCAATCGTTCTTATTATTGCCTTACTCACTTTTATTATTTGGCTTATTATTGGTTCTCAATATTTAGAATTTTCACAAGCTTTGTCTTTTGGTATAGTCTCCTTTGTTGGTATTCTAGTTATTGCTTGTCCTTGCGCTTTAGGTTTAGCCACTCCGATGGCTGTTATTGTTGGGGTTGGTAAGGGAGCTCGGGAAGGTATCTTAATTAAAGACGCTGCCACTTTAGAGAAACTTCATAAGGTAAATACTATTGTGGTTGATAAAACTGGTACTCTTACTAAAGGAAAACCAACCCTAGTTGACATAAAAAATTTATCAAACCAAAAAGATGAGATAATTATATCAATTCTCGCTTCGTTGGAAAAAAAATCAGAACATCCAATTGCTCAAGCGGTCGTAAATTACGCAAAAGAAAAAAGTATTGATTTGATTGATGTTTCAGACTTTGGCATCATACAAGGGCAGGGTTTGAGAGGAGTAATTAAAAGTAAGGAATATTTTATTGGCAATACTAAACTCATAAACGATCTTGGAATTTCATTTAATACAGCGGAGCTTAATCAGTTTACTTTACAAGGCAAAACGCCAGTGATTCTAGCTACCCAAGAAAAGGTTTTGGGTTTTATTACGGTGACTGATGAAATAAAGACAGAAGCAAGGCTAGCTGTTGATAATTTGCGGTCTTTGGGAATCGAAATAGTGATGCTTACCGGGGACGACAAAAAAACCGCAGAATATGTAGGAGCATTAGTTGGTATTGATAAGGTAGTGGCTCGGGTACTACCCCAAGATAAACTTAAGAAAGTAAAAGATTTACAGTCACAAGGAAAAATTGTAGCCATGGCTGGCGATGGTATAAACGATGCCCCAGCATTAGCTCAAGCTGATGTTGGCATAGCAATGAGTACCGGCACTGATGTGGCAATAGAGTCGGCTGGTATTACGCTTCTTCATGGTGATATTTCTAAATTAGTTAAAACGATTAAACTATCAAAGATTACTATCCGTGGTATTAGACAGAATCTTTTTTGGGCTTTCATTTATAATATTATCGGCATTCCCTTGGCCGCTGGAATTTTATATCCAGTTTTCGGCTGGCTTTTAAATCCTATTTTTGCAGGTATGGCTATGGCTGCTTCTAGTGTGTCAGTAGTGTCAAATTCACTTAGAATTAAAGCAAAAAAACTATAAATATGAACGAAATTTATACTTTTTTTGTTAGCGGTATGCGCTGCAAGTCTTGCAAGCTTATAATTGAAAATGATTTGCAGAAAGTGTCTTATATCACATCAGTTAAAGCAAGTTTGCAGAATAAATCAATAGAGGTAGGTGGAGATTTTAGTAACTTGACCAAAGAACAAGTGGTGCAAACTTTAGCATCAATATTGATCAGACACGGTTATAGTTTATCAGTTGAACGGCAATCAATGATAAGAAATTGGTCTGATTTCAAAATAGCTGTACCAGTCGCTTTGGTTTTTATAGCAATTTTTATAATTTTACAAAAGATTGGCGTTGTGAATTTAGTTA
>CAZGYI010000101.1:0-2205 GCA_964530635.1 uncultured Gammaproteobacteria bacterium
ACCATATTATTAAATAATACAGTTCCCGCTTTTTTAAAACTGTTGGCAATGGGCGATCACAATAATGATGGTATTTCTGATCTAATGGTTAAGTTTGATAGAAAATTTGTTCAAAACATTTTATTACAAGAAGGCAATATTAAAATTACTATTTCCGGAAGATTAGATGACGGTCGGTTATTTCAAGGATATGATAAAATAAAAGTTATTTTGTTCGGGAATTTTCTAATTCGCGCCGCTCTGGCTTCGGATGGCATTGCCAACGTTTCGCCGCTAATTAATATTTGGACACAGATAAAAATATCTATCAGCAATTTGTTTTATTGGTTCTGGAATAAAATATCGTTATTGCTTTATTCAAATCAACCTTCGATTACAACATCGCCCCCCTCTCTTTTTATTAGCCCTGAGTCGTCTTTTATAGTTAGCCAATCGCCCCCTCCTTCGCCAATTAACTTCAGCAACTTTAATTGGATTATTGATCCGAGATGGAAGGTAGAAAATGAATTTTTAAATTTCAAACATACCATTCCCAATGAACTTAACGCTTTTTTATTAAAAGATATACCGGCTGTTACGGCGCATTATGCTGTTTGTAAAAATAATAAAATTATTCCGGGTGATTACTACCGTGCTTTAACAATGGATTTAAATGACGACGGAGCCAGCGAATTCTTTATTTTTCCAGAAAAAGTTTGCGGCCAAATTATTCCTGGCATGGGCGGCGGACCAATTTATATTTATCAAAATATTAATAGAGAGTGGCAAAGGATGGGAAATTTAGATGGTATTCATATTGCGGTAGAGAAAGAAAAAACAGATGGATTTAAGAATATAGTTACATATTGGCATTTAAGCGCGGGGAGCGGAGAAATCACATTTTACCAATGGAATCAATCTAAATTAATGTACGAAAAAATCAAACAAGAGCTTTATCAATTTTAAGAGCCGATTTCTTAATAAGAAATAAAGTCAAAGAGCAAAATGATAAATGCATAAATTTCAGTTTTGCCGGCCGCTTAATTTTAATTGAATATTTTTAAATATTTTGCTATAACATTATTATGTTAGAAAAAATTCTGCAAGTTTTTAAAATAGCCGACCTTCGCAAAAAGGTGTTTTTTGTGCTGGCATTCCCAGCTTTATTTTTTTTTAATATCGCCTCCGCTCAGGAAACTTTTAATTGGCCCGGCGTCACAGAAGGCGAAGGAACTTATTTTGAAATTAAAGACAGCCAATACTTAAATATCACATTAGACAGCTCTGAAACTATTAATCTAATAATGGAGTCAATTCCTGAGATGATTACAATGATAATTGAGCCGGCCTCTTCCGCCGCATCAACTTCAATCACCATCTCCAATTTTCCTCCCCTAACCACCTTCTATATTTATCAAGATAATTACCATAATGAGATACAATTTCAAACAGATGAAAACGGAAAATATACTTTTGTCCAAGATATTTCAGAAAAGCATTTTATTTTCATTCAACCAAGAAAAGGCACCAAATTCATTAAAGATAACTCAGCCGGCGGAGATTGCTATCTAATCGGCAATTGGGACTTAAACGCTAAAACTTGCACATTAACAATGGATGTTTATGAAACCATTCAGATAGACAATGATGGAATAACGTTGGACGGCGCTGGGCACATTTTGACAGGAAACAATACTGGTTACGGTATTTATCTGTCTTATAGAAATAATATAATAATTCAAAATATTAATATTAAAAATTTTTCAAATGGATTATATCTTTATTCTTCTTTAAATAATCATTTAAAGAAGAATGTCGTTTTTAATAATTTTCGCGGTATTTTTCTTTACTTTTCCAACAATAATATCTTGAATGGCAATAGCGCGGACTTAAATAGCTGGTGCGGAATCTGGTTTTATTATTCCAATAATAACACTGTTGTCAATAATGTCGCGCGCTTAAACTACTATGCCGGAATTTGGCTCTATGGTTATTATGGCGGTTCCAATAATAACACCGTTACAAATAATACGCTGTTAAATAATTACGTTGGAATTCTGGTTGACTATTCCAGTTATAACAAAATTTACCATAATAACTTTATTAATAATTCAACGCAGGCATACAGGAATGGCGGTAATGGCAATCTTTTTAATCTTGATAGGCCAATAGGCGGAAATTACTGGAGTAATTTTGATACACCAGCTGAAGGTTGCATAGATGCAA
>CAZGYI010000102.1:0-2123 GCA_964530635.1 uncultured Gammaproteobacteria bacterium
TGCGCTCTGAGTCCCCAATGCCAAGCATTGGGGCGTGTCGCGAAGGCGGTCAAATATGAAATCCTCCTATATTCTTACTTATATGCTTTCTAAGATAACGAGTCTAAAGTCGTTTTATGAGCCAAACGTTTGGTAATCTCGCTAATTACTTTTTTAAAATCTACCGTTTCCTGAATCCCGTTTTCCATATCACGAATGATAATAGTGGAATCTATTAATTCCTTTTGTCCTAAAACTAAAGCAAAACTAGCTCCTAATTTATTAGCCGTTTCTAGTTGCGATTTTAAACCGCTCTTGGTAAAATTTTCTGCCACTTTAATACCGTCGCGGCGCAGATCTTCAAATAATTTTAAAGCGCGCTTACGCGCAGCTTCGCCTAAACTGGCAATAAAAATATCCGGTCGGCGGTTTTGCGGCACTGCTACCTGCTGACGTTTTAATTCAGCCACCACTCTTTCAATCCCGCCAGAAAATCCTATCGCCGGTGTAGGACGACCGCCTAATTCCTCCAGTAAATTATCATAACGTCCGCCTCCAGCCAAAGCCGAACTAGCGCCTTCTGCGCCCCAAACTTCAAAAACTGTGCGAGTATAATAATCAAAACCTCTTACTAAATAAGGAGCCAACTGATAAGTCAATTCTACTTCGTCTAAATGTTCTAAAACTTTTACAAAATGAGCTCGGCATGCTTCGCACAAATGATCAATAAATTGCGGCGCTTGCTTATTAATCTCAATAATCGCTTCTTCTTTGGAATCTAACAATCTTAAAGGATTACGCTGTAAACGTTTTTTAGCCTCCTCGGACAATTCAGAACGTTTGGTTCGATAATAATCAATTAACACCTGACGATAATTTGGCCGACACAACGGACAACCAATGCTATTAATATTAAAAGTTACTGGTAAAGACATTCGTTCAAACAAAGCCGCAGTGACTAAAATTAATTGGCTGTCAGCCACCGCATCGGCTTCTCCTAAAACTTCAAAATCAAATTGCCAAAACTGCCTGTAGCGTCCAGCTTGCGGCCGTTCATGACGAAAATTTGGTCCGACCGAATACAATTTTACTGGTTGGGGCAAAGAAATCATACCATGTTCAATATAAGCCCTGGCAATACCAGCTGTGTATTCAGGACGCAGACTTAAATGTTCGTCTGACTGATCAGTAAAAGAAAACATTTCCTTTTCTACAATATCTGTAGCACTGCCAATAGCCCTGGTAAACAATTGGGTTTTTTCTAAAATCGGCGTTTCAATACGATTAAAACTATAGCTTATAGCTATTGATTCTACTGATTCCAAAATAAAATTCCACCAAGACCATTCAGCTGGTAAAATATCATGCATACCACGCACCAGTTGTGGCGGCGCAACTTTTTTAGTTAGTTTTATATTTTTTTCTTCGGTTTTTAAATTAACTGACATAAATAATATAAATTAGGGTATAATTGGTAAAATAGTAACGGCTGGCGGATCGGAAAAATAAGCCCAACGGTCAAGTGGCCAACCACGAATCCACGCCCGCCCAATAAAATCCGAAAATTTTATAGGACCAAAGTTTCGCGAATCTAAACTAGCATCACGATTATCTCCTAATAAAAAATACTCTGACGGCCCTAAAGAAACATCAGTATTACCAGAAGTAATAATTGATAAAGTAACATAAGGTTCGACTAATTCATATAGTTCGCCCTGATTATTACTAATTAACACTTGGCCGTCTCTAATCACCAATCTTTCTCCTGGCAAACCAACTATGCGTTTGATAAAATATTGCGAACGATCACGGGGATAACGAAAAATAATCACCTCGCCGCGCTCCGGGATACGCCAACGATAAGAAATTTCATCAACTATCAAATAATCATGATCATAAAAATTTGGTTCCATTGAAGCGCCCTTAACATAAAAAGGTTGAATTAAAAAATATCTAATGGGTAAAATAATTGCCAAGGAAATAACTATCACCTTAACTAATTCCCAAATAAAAATCAGGGCATCTTTAAAACCACTTGATGATTTAGGACTAGCAGCAAAATCGGGCGATTTAATTTTATTCCACATACATATATAATATATCTTATTATTATTAATCAGAGCAATTTTACTAAACTACCTAAC
>CAZGYI010000103.1:0-2093 GCA_964530635.1 uncultured Gammaproteobacteria bacterium
AATTGGTTTGGTTTAAACCTGGCGCCAGGTATCAAGTTGGCGGTCATATTATAGTCGGAGTAACCCAGGTGCCTAATAAATTTACCAGATTAATTATTCATTTTAAAAACGGTGGTAAATTATATTTTAATGATGTCAGGCGTTTTGGTTATTGGCTAGTGGTAACCAGCCAAGAGTTGTCCGGAATTAGAGCTAAATTCGGGCCCGAACCTTTGGCAGCTGATTTTAATCATGATTATTTATTTAAAATTTTTAAGAAAAAATCTAAAACAAAAATCAAATCATTATTATTGGATCAAAGCGTGGTAGCAGGGATTGGTAATATTTATGCTGACGAAAGTTTGTGGCAAGCTGGGATTAAACCAATGCGACCAGCTGGCAGTTTGCGATTAAAAGATGCCGCAGTAATTTGTCGTGCTGTAAAATTAGTGATTAAGCGAGCTATTAAATATCGTGGCACGTCTTTTAATAGTTATCTAGATCCTCAAGGGAGGCAGGGAACTTATTGGCGGCAAAGAAAAGTTTATGCCAGATCAGATTTGGCTTGTAAGCGCTGTCGCGATATAATAATAAAGATTAAGCAAGGCGGGCGCGGTACTCATTATTGCGCTAATTGTCAAAAGTAATATGGCTAATAATTTATTTGATTTAATTAATGGTTGGGCTGGTAAAAGTATTTTAGCGGATACCCTAGGAATTTTTTTTGCTAGTTGGGCTATTTGGTGTTTAGTTTTGTTATTGGTTTTAGTTTGCTGGCGCAAAAAGGATTTAAAGGATAAATTTGTAAAAATAATAGAAGTTATTTTTGTTATGGCTTTGGTTTATGCTATAAACTTTATTGTTGGTTATATATTTTTTGAGCCTCGGCCATTTATTGAGCAGCCGGTTAATTTGTTAATAGCAGTACCAGTGCTTACTAAATCATTTCCGTCAGATCATGCGGCTTTAGCCTTTGTCTTGGCTGTATTTTTATTTAAGTTAAATAAAAAATTGTGGTGGTCTTTTATAATTGCTGTCATAATTGCTTTGGCTAGAGTATTTGTAGGGGTTCATTATCCACATGATGTTTTAGCTGGAGCAGTTATTGGTTTATTAGTTAGTTATTTAATCTTTTACTTATTTAAAAAATATTTATTTAAATTAAGCGGTAAATTTAATTAGTATGGTTGTCTATTTTTTGGAAGATTTAATTCAAAACTTGATTAATTCAGGTGAATTAAAAAATCCCTTGTTAATTAAAGCATTAGAGCAAATTGATAGAAGAAATTTTGTTCAAAAAAAATTACAAACTGAAGCTTATGGCAATCATCCTTTACCGATTGGGGAAGGCCAGACTATTTCCCAACCTTCTACCGTAGTTTTAATGATGGAATGGTTAAAAGTTGAGCCAGGTCAGAATATTCTAGAAGTAGGATCAGGTTGCGGTTGGGTATCAGCTTTGTTGGCTTTTGTAGTAGGTGATAAGGGTCGGGTTACTGCTATTGAGATTATTGCCGAATTAGTTGAGCTGGCAAAAAATAATATTAAGGGTTTTAATTTTAATAATTTGGAATTTATAGCTGGCGACGGCAGCAAAGGTTTTGTCAAAAATGCTCCTTATGACAGGATCATTGTTTCGGCTGGAGCCAAAGAAATTCCCCAAGCTTTATTAGATCAATTAAAAGATGGGGGGCGTATGGTTATTCCGGTTGGTGATGATCTTCAAGATATGCTGGTGATAGAAAGAATAGGAGATAAATTTAAACAAACCAAATACCCCGGTTTTGTCTTTGTGCCGTTGGTTAGCAGGTAGATTAGATTTTTATTGTCTTAAAGTATAATAATCGGTAAAATATAATTATGAAATTTCTTATTTTAGCAGGTGGGTCGGGTACTAGATTATGGCCAGTATCGCGGAAAAATAACCCCAAGCAAATACAAACTTTTTTTGATTCTGCTACTTTGTTAGCCAGGACTTTTAATAGATTAGACAAGTTTTTTCCGATTAAAGATATATTTGTAGCTACTTCTTTAAAACAGGCAGAATTGATTAAAAAAGAATTACCCCAGCTTCCTCAATCACACATTTTAATAGAGCCAGTAGCCCGTGGCAC
>CAZGYI010000104.1:0-1828 GCA_964530635.1 uncultured Gammaproteobacteria bacterium
CGCGGATAAACGCGGATGTGGACGCGGATAAGCGCGGATACCTATAGGCGCGGATACTTAATAAGATCAGAAAATAGAAAATAGAAAAGCATTATGAAATTAAAAATCTTTTTATTATTTTTTATAACTTTTATTATCAGCGATTTTTTTATTAATTCCGTCTCTGCCCAAGAATTCTCTAATTTGCCCCAAATTCCTCAAATACCCGGCCAAATCTCCGCCACTTCTACTCATTTTGAAATCAAAGACAGCCAGTATTTGAATGTTGCATTAAATAGCTCAGAAATAATAAAGCTAACAATGGAGTCAATTCCTGAAATGATTACAATGATAATTGAGCCGGCCTCTTCCGCCGCATCAACTTCAATCACCATCTCCAATTTTCCTCCCCTAACCACCTTCTATATTTATCAAGATAATTACCATAATGAGATACAATTTCAAACAGATGAAAATGGAAAATATACTTTTGTTCAAAATATTTCCCAGCCTCATTTTGTCTTTATCCAGCCAAGAACCGGCACAAAATTCATCAAAGACGATGCAGCCGGCGGAGATTGCTATCTAATCGGCAATTGGGATATTAATACTAAAACTTGCGTTTTGACAGCCGATATTTATGAAACCATTCAGATAGACAGCGATAATATAATTTTAGACGGAAATAATCATACAATCATTGGAAGCAATACCGGTAATGGTGTTTATCTTAATGCTTTCTATTCTTTTGCAAGAAGCGGTGTTATTTTAAAAAATTTAAAAATAAAACAATTTTCTATAGGCATTTTTTTAAGTTGGGCGCAAAAAAATGTTATTATGGATAATTTAATTTCCAATAATGTTTATGGAGTTTCCTTGAGTTCCGCAGGAGAGAATGTTTTGCTAAGAAATTTTATTTCAAATAATGGTTATGCGGTCGATATTAAACATTCCCAAGGAAATATTCTTGAGGATAATATAACATTCAATAATGCTTATGGAGTATGTCTTACATCGGCCAATCATAATCGTATTATTAACAATAATTTAACTACTGATTGGTACGGTTCGTATATTTGGAATTCAACCAAAAACACTTTGTCCAACAACCGAATGTCAGCCTTTCATCTTTATGGGGCATTTTACGACTCATATTATGATAACGACATAGATATAACTAATTTAATCAACAATAAACCAATTTATTATATAAAAAATGCGGCTAATCAAGTTTATGGCACATCAACAAATGCCGCTGTTTTTTATTGTATAAATTGCAACAACGTTATTATCCGAGATTTAACATTTACCAAAAACGAGATAGGGGTATTTTTATGGAAAACGCAAAATTCAACAATAGAAAATATTTCCATTTCTAAAAATTTTAATGGAATTTATCTTAAATTTTCTCATAACAACATTCTTAAAAATAATTCCGCTACAGATAATTATTTCGGCATTCGTCTTGAATCGTCCGATAATAATACGTTAACAAATAATACGGTAAATATGAATAGATTTGTCGGAATCTATATTTATTCTTCCAACAACAATATTCTTGCAAATAACGCCGCTTCATACAATACTTATTCCGGAAGCACTCACGGCATTGCTTTTGCTTATTCCAACAATAATATTATTGAAAATAATCTTATTTCGATTAATAACTATGGGCTTTCTTTGTTTAATTCCAGCAATAACCAAATTTACAATAATAATTTAATAAGCAATCTTATTCAGATTTATGTTTCAGCAGACAGCTTAAATAATGTTTTTAATATTCCTCTGCCTATCGGCGGAAATTACTGGAGTAATTTTGATACACCAGCTGAAGGTTGCATAGATGCAA
>CAZGYI010000105.1:0-1822 GCA_964530635.1 uncultured Gammaproteobacteria bacterium
TTAGATGTCCCACTGTCCGGGACTATGGTAAGATTTTTAAATGTCTAAATACGCCGCCGCCACAAAAATTCTATTAATGACTTTTAATCGTACTTGGAATAAAAAATCATGAAAACACTTAGTCTGTTTTACTTTAAATACTTTAATTAAAAATCATTACTTAATTTCATAACGCAAAGTGATATTCACCACTACCTCTTGCGAACCAGCTTCAATTGCCGGCGTTCCCCCTCCGCCTCCCATACCTTTGGCTTCCAAAGCTCCACCTATACCATAGTCATAATATGGCTGTGGTATACTGCCACCCTCTTCAATAGATAAAAGGTCACCTAATCTAAAACCGCCGGCTCTGGCTACTTCACCAGCCTTAATTTTGGCTTTTTGAATAGCCTCTGCTCTGGCTTGATTTTCTAAAGCAGTTGGATCATCTACGGTAAAGCGCAGGTCTGACACTTGATTGGCGCCGTTTTGCACTACGCCTGACATTAAATCACCTACTTTGGCAAAATCGCGAACTTTAACCAAAACAGTTTGGGAAATTGTGTAACCGGTAATTTCTGGCGGCGGACACCAACCATCACTGCGGCAATTAAAATACTTGTACCTGGGCTGTAAATTATATTGCTGGGTTTTAATATCTTTAACCTCAATGCCATTGGCTTTCACATATTCAATCGCCTTATTCATTTTATCAGTATTCTGCTGCTGCAGATTGCCAATTTGCGGACCGCCGTCGGTAATAACGCTAAAACTAAATTCAGCCACATCTGGCGCTGCCACTGCTTTACCTTCGGCTGTCACGCCAAAACTACGAAAAGAAGAGGGCTCGGAACTTTTAGCATAAGATGATACATAAACCACGGCGGCGTAAGCAAAGACTAATAACGCTAAAATAATCACCCAGCCTAAATATGTTTTAAGTTTATCATTCATATATTTATTAATTAACTATTAGCTTAATTATTATACCGTAAAAGCCTCAAACCAGCCAATACTCCTTGTTGGACTTTATCTAAATCTTGATTATCTTGCGTAATTAATTCACGGCGTAACTCTTCTAAGCCTGCTTGTTGACTAGCTAGAAATAAAAGTTTTTTGGTAGTTGTTCTGGATTAGCGCCCGCTACTTCTTGATAACTTAAATTAATATCCTTAGTCAAATTACCAAGACGCTGTTGTAACTCAAGGGGAATTTTGTTTTCTCTTACATAAGTATTAATTTTATCAATAGCTTGCGTAACAACTTCTAACCGAGTAATATCGTGCTGTTCATCTGTTTCTGACTATGGTGCTTGGTGATAATTTTCGGAATATAATCCTGGCTGTTCTGGCGATCTCATATATAGGTTAATTTACGGCTTTAATTTAGCAAACTTTAATTAAAAAAGAAAGCTGGCTTATGCATTTATCACCCAAGCTCACTATCCTGATCTAGTACTATCCGAGTATAAGCAATCTTGGGGCTTATTTTGGTATTTTTAAAACGAATATTTAACCCTCTCGGTCTACGAATAAGACAAATGAGATAGTATAAAAAGGCTAAATTTTGCGGCTTATTCAAACCTCGGTCTATAACTAAACAACCTTACCAACTAATTCCTTATATTTCTTGAATAACTCAATATTGGAATATCTTGCATTAAAAAATTCAATAAAATATTTATGTTTCCAAATCACTTGCTCTCTCATATGCTTATCATTAATTTCTAAATAATATGGTAGGTTATCCATCTGATCAACTAATTTTATAAAATAAATTACTGCGGGTTAAAGCCCGCGGTATTAACGGTCTTGGTTTTGAATCTTAAGGTAGTTACGAATGG
>CAZGYI010000106.1:0-1725 GCA_964530635.1 uncultured Gammaproteobacteria bacterium
ATACGACCAATATCAAAATCAGCGGCAACTTTACTGGTTCCCCAATAATGATACCTGTTAACCTTACAATTAGCACAAAAGCATCGCCAACACGACAGCCTGTCAGTGGCCCTGCTCATGCAAACTACACAAATGTTGCCGGGCCTGATGGAACGGTTTACAGAATAGAAAGCGGCGCGCGTTATCCCTACACATCTGCTGGCGCATTCTTGTCTTATGGTTTTAATACTTGGACAACTGTAGCTCCGGCCACTACCGGTGATATGGCTTTGCCTGTCGCCACTTATACTCCATCAGGCTCTACGCAGCAAACTACTTATTTTATTCCTCCTCGCAATGGCTCGCTCATTAACGACAAAGGCACAATCTATCTAATTACTAACGGAACCAGAGTTGGCTTCGCAAATGCACAGGCTTTCCTTGAGTTAGGTTATTCTTTTTCCAACGCTCAACCCGGCGATACCTCCTTTATGGTGACATTGGCTCCAATTAACAATTCAGCAACCGCTCATCCGGATGGCACGTTAATTAGAGATGGTAAAACTATCTATCTAATGAAAAATAATACTCGGCTAGGTATTCCCAGTATGTCAGTATTCTATTCTTGGGGTTTGAATATGAACGAAGTGGTTCCAGCTAATAATTACGATTTAGCTGCTCCAGTTTCCGGAGTGTTAAACACCAGAATGGAAAATCAATTGAACATATAGCAAGTTTAATTCCAAAAACCGCTATTCTAGAGATAGCGGTTTTTGTTTGCAAATGAAACAGCGGACACCGCACTGGTCGGTGTCCGCTTTAGGTATTACTTTAAATTACGAAACGCATTTAGTCATTTAAGAAAGTAAGCATAACCGCCGCCGGTTGGGACATTTGCTGGTAAGTTTCCCTAGTTAATTGTTTGTGTTACGATTCCCGTATCCGCTTAAGCTTGGCCTTGATTGCCTCTTTAAGTTTTACGGGATTTAAGGATTCGTAAAGCTTTTGCAACTTCATCTTTGTTTCAGGCGGTATTTGATTGCTGTTCATCAGCCGCTGAAATTACATTTGCAAAATCATTAACATAATCGTCAGTATGTTGCGGGTAATTTTCAGCTGCGACAAGATTTGCAAAAAATCCTAAAATGGCAAGTACAAATATGAATTTTGAAAACTTATTTTTCATTTTATTTATTAAATGTAAATGAATTTAAGATTGAATTAAACATTTCTAACTCTGGGCCATCAGGGGAGCCTGAAACAAAGTAAAGATAGCCGTCGTAAATAAAGAAATAGTTACTACTTTGAGCGACACCGTCTCGGCTTACCTCACTTTTAATCGCTGGTTGACCCGCAACTCGTGTGACGGATTGACTGTAAGTGAAAACTGATTGATTATTCTCATTAGCCAATGTCTCCAAAGATTTATTACCAGCGTACCTAATTTGCATATAGAGAACGGGGAATTGGTTTGCGCTTCGCACATAGACATCGTGGCGTCCGAAAACCTCTGATTCTTGGATAGTGGTGCCTTGCGGGAAGGTAAACTGAAAACCATAGGTCGGATTGCTATACAGCTGACCGTTGGTAGAACCAGAGCTCGGGTTTGTAGCCTTATTTTTAGAGTTTATGTCCTGTGAATTTTGATTGGAACTCCCGTTCTTGTTTATTGCCCCGCTTCTAATAGTTTGATTCAACTTTTTAAAATAATCGGCCGGGCTGGGTTTTGGAGCTAAATAATTTTGG
>CAZGYI010000107.1:0-1717 GCA_964530635.1 uncultured Gammaproteobacteria bacterium
AAAAGAATCCAGACAAAAGATAAATGAATATATTTCTAATTTATTTAATGCAATGCTTAATTTAGAGCTTGTTCCTGCAGATTTTCAAAAAACAAATAAAACAGAGCCTGTCGCAAATAAAAAATTTGAGCTTCCTCAGATTAAGTTGGCTAAAAGATTTTTGGAAAAGGGCAGGGAAGTTAAAGAAATTATATCTAAACATACTAGATTTTCTGATAGAATAATTGGCGGATTACTTGATTGCCTAGAAGAGATGTCTTTGGCTGAGGAAAATCATGAAAAATATTGATGGAAATTTATTTTATGATAATGGATTTTATTTCATAAAATCAAATAATAAAAATATTTGGTTTTATGGGAAATCAAGCTCTTTTAAAGAAGAGGATGTTTGTATTGATATAAATGAATATGACAATGGCACATATGTTTTTGGTGGAATCAAAGTGTCTGTTGTTGGAGTAAATAATTTTTTTGATAAAAAAAAGATTGTATATTTTAATGTTGAAAATAAAAAATATATTATTATTGATGATGATAAATTTGATGCTGATATTTTAAAATCGCTTGGCGAGTTGGACATTTTTGTTGCAACTAAAAAAAAGGTTAGTAGATTTTATCTAGATAAATATAAAAAAGTTCAGGCAAATGTTCGTCCAGCTTGTCCATTTGGATTGCCTGTTCCTGGCGCTTGTAAAATTATTGGAGAATTTGTTGATTTTATGAGACTTGATGATGAGACATATAATAATAAATTATTTAATGATATTATAAAAAGAAAAAATGATAGCCACGTTGCTTGTCTGTTTGCTGGGTTTATAGGCAATGCTGCAATTAATTGTAGATATGGAGAGCCTGTGTCTAATAAGGTTGAGTTTTTAGGTGGCTCCCCAATTTATCCTGGAGGTTTTAGTGGCAACTTTAATTCATTTTGGCTTGGTCATGGCTTGACTTTTGAGCAAAATGGAGGAAATGCTTTCGGTTGGTATAGTTATTTTGGTTTGTAAAATTTTTTAATGGCGCTCGTGGAAACTTTTTACGAGCTATGATGACTTCATCTATTTTGAAAGATAGTCATCTTCGATTCCTCGAAAAAGTATCGAAGCTGATTAACTCTCAAGATAAATTCACGATAGACTCCTAATCACCGTGTTAGGATCTGTCAAAGAAAAGGAAGTAGGACATTATGAGAAATTCGATAATAATTACTGGCGAAGATTTGGATCAAAGCTTATTAAATCAAGAAGAGCTTGGACTTGATGATTCTGATTCGGCTAATTTGCCATTAAGTGATTCCACTGAAATGGGCGGAGGAGATACTGCACCCTCTGACAGCGTTGTAGAGAATGCAGAAGGTTCTTCGGATGACAGTTTTAAAGCCCCGGAAGTCCCTAAAGAGATTTTAATTGAAACAACTCAATGGTCAACGCCGGATGAATTTATTGTTTATGTCCATAAAAGACTTAAAGCTGTTCCTCAATATGATAGATCTAGCTTGAGCTCG
This sequence comes from uncultured Gammaproteobacteria bacterium, assembly GCA_964530635.1. Taxonomy (GTDB): domain Bacteria; phylum Patescibacteriota; class Patescibacteriia; order Veblenbacterales; family UBA10138; genus CAZGYI01. The sequence goes on from CAZGYI010000107.1 coordinate 1,502, forward strand.
ATAGAAAGAGCTGTAAATTATTTTCGAGCTTTAGATAAAGAAATCGGCAGAGTTATTTGTGATGATATTGATGGCAAATTTACTTTAGAATTATTAAAGAAGTTAGATTCAATAAGAAATGAATTAACTAGAGGAGTCGAGAATCTTCAGACGATAGCTGAAAATATAAGAAAAATACAAACAGCTTCGCATGATGAAGATTTATTATTTTCTGAA
>CAZGYI010000108.1:0-1664 GCA_964530635.1 uncultured Gammaproteobacteria bacterium
ATACTTTGCATTATTTATTAGAACAGCAAGAACGAGATTATGAACTGTTAACCAAGGCTCGTGGCGCCATGGTTTATCCCTCGGTGATCATTTGCGCCATGATAATTATGGTGGTGATTATGATGGTGTTCGTTATTCCGCGGATTACTGGTTTTTTAAGTGAGTATGGGGTAGATCTACCAATCACTACTAAAATTTTAATTGCTGTTAGTAACTTTTTTATTTCCTATGGCTTAATCTTTTTTCCGGCGTTGATATTTTTAATTATTATGTTTGCTAAATGGGTAAAAAAATCGCCAGTGGGCCAGCGCGTTTGGGATGGTTTTCTATTAAGGGTGCCGCGGCTTAAAAAGATAATGATTGATTTTAATCTAGCGCGTTTCACTAGAGCCATGAGCTCGCTGTTAAGAAGTGGTGTGGCGCTGGATCAGTCATTAGCAATGGCGGCTTCAGTCTGCGGTAACATTTATTATAAAAAAACTATTAGCGGCGGCGCTGGTTTTATTCAAAAAGGAATTCCTTTGGCCGAAGTGTTAAAGGGTCAAGCTAAACTTTTTCCACCCATAACTACCAGAATGATAGAGGTCGGTGAGCGTACGGGAAAATTAGATACCATGCTTTCTCGTTTGGCTGCTTTTTACGAAAGATCAGTTACTAATACCTTGAATAATTTATCATCGGTAATAGAACCAGTATTATTATTGTTGATTGGTTTGTCGGTAGCTTTTATTGCCATTTCTATTTTGACTCCTATTTGGAAATTTTCGGAAACTGTTTAAAGTTTTAAGTTCAAATATCAAAATCCAAATATCAAATCAATATCAATAAGACCTATACTTTTCATCCTGAATAACTTGTTATACTGAACTCTCTGTCATCCCGAACTTGTTTCGGGATCTCCGCTAGATGCTGAACCGAGTTCAGCATGACGTCAGTATAAAGTAAAGGGCGTGGCTTTACCCCCCACACCAAACTCACAATCATTTAAATTTATGTTGAATTTACTGCAGTATTCTAATAATAATTCTAACACCACTTCAAGCTTTATGGTGCGTGGGTTTACTTTAATAGAGTTATTAATTACTTGCGCTATTTTAGGCGTGTTGATAACTTTAGCCAGTTTAGCTTATTCTTCTTTGCAGCGGAAAATAGCTTTAAATAATACTGTGGAGGAGGCAATTAGCGCCTTGCAAACAGTGCAAAGCTGGGCAATGATGGGGCAGGTAAATCAGGATGGCTCAGAAACCCAGTGTTTTCGTTTAACCAGCAATTCTTATCAATCACCCTGCGGCTGTAGTGGCACCGCTTGCAAAATATCCGCCAACTTTACTGGCGGTATTACAGCTCACTATTATTTTGATAATGACCATACAGATTTATTGAATACTGTAGATATAAGCTTCAATCGACTTAGTGGAATACCAAAACCACCATCCTTACCTCGTACCTTGCCTGTCGCTTTAGAGTTTAAGGGCGGTGGTAAAATTATTATAGAACCAGGTGGTAAAATATATTCGCCTTAATTATATGTTTAACAGACAGAAATTAGCTCCCGGAGGTTTTATGGTGGTGGAGGTGTTGGTTAGCTTGTTATTAGCTGGTTTGTTGGTAATCACTGTAGGTAATGTTTTTAGTGCAGTGCGCAGGTTGCAAACAGAAAGCCG
>CAZGYI010000109.1:0-1604 GCA_964530635.1 uncultured Gammaproteobacteria bacterium
AGCATTACTCTGTTTTCAATGCCATTCCGCTTCACATTCTCTTTGGCTTTTTTCAACATATCTTTAGACAAATCATAAATAATGAAGTTGCATTTATATATTTTACTTAAATTGCAAACCCACCTTCCAGTTCCGCCACCAGCATCCAAGATAGTTGTATTTTTATTTACATTATTGGGTATATTCTCTTTTATTATCTGTGTTACTATAGCATCAGACAATTTCCAAAATCCATGCCTATCAGCATTATCAACATTTTTTGAATATGGTCTGAAAAAATCATTGAATTCTTTTTTGTCCATATAAATTATGGGTGGGTTTTAACGTTTATTATCCGCGGGTATAAGGCGACGTCTCTAATATTTTCTTTGCCTAAACACCATGCAATAAATCTTTCTATTCCAAGGCCGAATCCTGATGTTGTTTTATAACCAGGTTGTTTTCTAATGTTAATATACCATTCATAAGACATTGGAGAAATGCTTTGTCTTTTAAGCGATTCATTGATTTCTTTAGCGCTGTTTTGTCTTTGACCAGAACCCACAATCTCTCCGCCAAAAGAATTTGTAATTATTGGAGGGAATAATAAGTCCGCATTAATAGTTCTTTCTTTGTTTTTTGGATTGGGCTTCTGATAAAAAGGAACTATATTTCTATCAAATTGCATAAGCCAAATTGGATTTTTATTTTTTAGTATTTTCATCAATTCAATTTCGCCATTACTGTTAATATTCCTTCCATATCTGTTAAATTTTATTAATTTTTTATTTTTTTTGATTAAAATTTCAATCGCTTTTTTGAAGGTAATTTTTGAAAATTTTTTAGCTCTAATTATTCCTTTTAAAAACTGTCTTGTCTTAACCGGATCATCGCTTATCTTGTCAATAATATTTTCCATAAGCAAAACTGTTTCAGCTAAAATTTTTATATATCCTTCAATTATCGGTATTAAATTTTCCAATTCACCCCTTATTTCCGCTTCACAATGGAAAAATTGATTTAAGTGCCTACTGTCAGGATTATCTCCTCTTATTGATGGCATATAGCAATAAACTTTGTCAAAACCATTAAGAAGCAGTGGCTCAAAACCAAATTGCGCAGAATCAGTAAGAAAAGTATTGAACTTGCCAAATTTTATTTTTACCGACTTTGAATCTGATCCTGGCCCCATTGGCGAAGAAATACTTGGAGTTAACATAAACAAGTCAATGTTTTTTGCTCCTAGCTTAATCCCGAAGTAATAATCTGAAGTTAATTTTATATAATGCCTAAGAATTACTAGAGCATTATAATAATTACTCCTCATTAGATCTTTATAATGAAACTCTGGATCATATTCAGGAACATTAAATAAAAATCTAGGCAGGTTGCTAAATTTTTTGTCATCTCTTAATAAATTATACTTAATATAGGACGGTATCATACCAACTTTTTTTTAAAGAAATTTTTTAACTTTTTCCGGATAACACCACCAATAAAGGTATGTTTCGTCTTCCCTGGAGGCCAGCGGCACAATAAGCGGCCTGACGCCAAATTGATTCGCCAGCTTCATTGTAAATTCAAGAATTTATAGCCCCTTTTAAGAATTAAGAGCGTATACTTCA
>CAZGYI010000110.1:0-1576 GCA_964530635.1 uncultured Gammaproteobacteria bacterium
ACTACTCAATCTGGTCCTGGTATTAGCTAGTACTTCTTGGTATAAGTGATTCTTCACCTGCTTGGTCAAATAGTGGTGATGTTGAATATGCTCGTTATTTTCTGATTCTTTAATTTTTTCTTTACTGCTTGAATAGCTTTCAATAACTTTTCTAAGCTCTTCTACATCGACTTCTTTTAAATCTACATTTTTTAATTTATGCTCGTTTCCTTGGTTATATTCTTTACTGTCATAGCTTTGGCTTTCAAAATTTTTTAACTTTTCGTTCATTAAAAACCTCCGCTACTATATTCTTTATGGATTATTGAAAGTTCTTTAACAAGTAAACGATTTCTATAATAAAAATAACCGGCAATTACGAATATAAAAGTCATTACAGCCATCGAAGTGCTCGGGCCGGTATTGGGTAGTGTGGTTACACCGAGCTCAACCATTTTTGCCGTTGATTTATCGAGCTTAACAGTTATGAGCCGACCATATTTATTTTGCATTAAAAAGTCAAATGATAAAGGGTCGCTAGCGGAAACTGGAGTATTTGGTAAGGGGTTTTTAACTTGTACTGTAAATGATTTTGAAATCGTAGCGCCAGGGTTAATATTTACTTTATCCCAAGTTAAAAAATTCGTTTCTTTGTTGTATTTGGCATCTCCAAGCACAATTAGGTTCGAGTATTCTAATATGTCATTGATACTTTCTCCGTACTCACCGCTTAACTCGAGGTCTTTAGCTGCTGCATCGCCGTTATTGGTAATGTAAATTGTGTACTTTAATTTATCGCCTGGGTTAGCCACGGTGTTGTTGGCGTCTTTTATGGCTTGAGTCAAGTTTTCTACGCTCTTATCCAAGCTTAATCTTGCTTCTCCTGGTTTGACGGTAGGTGGCACGTTAATACATCTTTTGTCATAACTGTCTTCTGAAACTACTTTTTTAGAATTTTTTGCCTCTATCGATGCAAGATTACAAATTTTTTCAGCAGATGATGGAGCTTTAATTTTAAGGCGCAGACTTATAGTAAACCATCTTTGGGAAGGAGCCAGCTCGCTGTATGTATTTGCAATTTCCCAATGTAAAATGTTGCCGTTTTTATTTAATCTAAGTTCTGTATTGCTTTTATAACTCACAAATTTATATCTTTCATCTAATGTATCTGAAATTTTTACATTTTTAGCAACTCCCGGGCCGGTATTGCGAAATTGTATGAGATATTCGATCGTATCCGTTGCACTAACGATATTTTTAGTCATTAATTTTTTTGATATTTGTAACCTGGGTGGTAGAGAATTTTGTTCGAAGACAATATTGCCACACCCGTCGATTATTATCCAAAACCTGAACCCATACTTACTCATACCTGTTAAAGAGTCATACCAATTCTGTCTACCGTAACTATCCCAGCTTGAAAGTTTTCTTTGGTATATTCCACCATCCGTTACTCCGTTAATTGATATGAAGGTGTCTATACCGGGAGATGTAGATCGGCCCGTACTAATGAAATCCCTTTGGGTCGATCCTATTCTTTGAGGTTTTGAAGAAATTATTTGTTCTAGCCCTATTCCATAATGGTTATAAATTGCCC
>CAZGYI010000111.1:0-1551 GCA_964530635.1 uncultured Gammaproteobacteria bacterium
TATTACTGGACAAGGGTTTTAAAGCTTTTAGCCTTAGAACTTTTGACAATACTAACGCCAAGGTCGAGAGATTTAATGATAAAGCGTTTTTGTTTGCTTCTCGGCCATTGCGCAAGCCTGTTGTTAAATGAAGTTTCGGGCATGTCTTTATGAAAGAACCGTCCCATGCCTATTCTCAGCATGTCCTGGTCGGGCCACATTTACGGCTATAAATTCATTAATAGTTTTTAAGAAGGGACACTGAAACGGATGGCTTTTCAGTGTGGTCATATCAAAAAAAGACTTATCTACCAAGCTATCATAGAACATTTTTTCTATATATAAAGATTTTTTGTCTGATTTATTCAATTCTTTCACGATACTTTCAATTCTAAAGAGAGACGCAAAGGGCGGGCCAACTGAAAGCATTCCTAAATGATTACCTTTCTCACTAATATGAACGATTTTTTCTGATTCAATAAAATTTTGTCCTTGCGTGAGAATAATATACGAATCTATCTTAATTTCACGAGCTAACATAGTTCTCAGTTCCAAAATGGTTTTTAAGAAGGATTCTGGACTGTATTTGACCTTTTTATGATAGCACCACGTAGACTTAACAATAAGAGAATCCGCAAAAGACAAGATTGCAATGTTTTGATGATTATTAGCGAAGGTGTCAATTAGCTGCTGAACTTTTTTAAAAAATATCATTAATTCCTTAGAAGATCTTTTGAATATTTCCTTGATACCAATAAGATCAATAAAAGCAAACGAAACACTATGCTTTTTCCATAAAGAATCATATTTTCCCTTCTTAATAACAATATAGGTTTCAGCGTCGGTGCCAATTTTGAACGAAACTATGTCTTTAAAAGAGAGATATTCCGATACAATATGGAACCTTTGAACAAGAGTAAGTGCAAGATGTATAGTCAGACCGCCGGTATCTTTGGATAGCACTCTTGCATAAAAAAAGGAAACATTTTCATAAGAGCTTTTGCCAGCAAATATTTTTTTCAAGATTTCAATAGCTTGAGGTGTGACTATGCGCACCTCGGTATCAGGACCTACATCTATGCATTCAACTGAAACTGATTTAAAGTATTGTCTGCTCTTTCTGTCATCCATTATGCAAAATTACTCCACTATCATTTTTTAAGAATGGACAGGGGTACAATAAAAAAGTGTGTAAATAGATGAAAGGCGGTGTATCCTAAGATGTTGAACTCGAAATCAACAAAAGGAAAGGAGACACCACCATGGGAAAGAGTATCATTGAGTCGGCGAAGCCGTCAAGCAGGACGTATGACATGTTGGAGGAAATGGTTCGGTTGAAAGTGCAGGAATACATTCAAGACATACTTGAGGAAGAAGTTGAGGCATTTCTGTGCAGAAAGAAATCTGAGAGGATAAAGTTAGTGGATGACATAGAGTAGAAGGGCTTATTGATAGGCGATTAGTTCGAGGCATAGGGTCAGGTCTTTACGGGCTGTTGCCCAAAGCCCACATTTAATTATACTGTATAGCTTGTGTTTATGTTCTGCATTATTTGCTTTAGATTTGCATGCG
>CAZGYI010000112.1:0-244 GCA_964530635.1 uncultured Gammaproteobacteria bacterium
GCTAACTGCTCCATGGCATAACTTGAGTCAGTTGTGTCTTCAATATTTGCAAAATGCGTAGATAATCCTTCAATTTCTATTGAAGGAAAACTTTTTAAAAATTTTACAAAATCCAGAACCTCACTCTCTCCTACTCCCTGCCTCGATGTACCGGTTTCAATTTTGATATGAACTTTTGGATTTAGATTCGGATTTTGAATCGGAATTTTGCCGAGTTTTTCAATTGTTTCTTTATTATAAACTG
>CAZGYI010000112.1:254-1097 GCA_964530635.1 uncultured Gammaproteobacteria bacterium
TTCGTGCCAAAGATATTATTTTTCACCGCTTCTCTCAAATTTCTTAACTCTACATAACCCAAAACTAAAATTGGCTTTTTGACGGCGACTCGTCGCAATTCCAAAGCCTCTGCGAGCGAATCCACACCCAGCCAATCAACCTTTTCTGAAATAATGCCGGCCACTTCAGTTAGGCCGTGGCCATAAGCATTGGCCTTCACCACGCCCATTATTTTGACACTGCCGCTAACCAAATTTCTAAATTGCTCCAAATTGTGGAGCAAATTATTTTTATTTATTTCAACCCAAGTTTTCATGGAAAAAATTTATTTTGCTTTTATAACTTTTACTCCGCAATATCTTTGCAGAACTTTTGGAATTTTCACGCTGCCGTCTTTCTGCTGATAGTTTTCCAAAATAGCAATTAAAATTCTTGGTGAAGCGATGACTGTGTTGTTCAGAGCATGGACAAATTTTGTCTCGCCATTTGTTGTTTTATATTTGATATTTAACCGCCTTGCCTGCCAGTCAGTCAAATTAGCATCTGAATGGGTTTCCCCGTAACCCTTACGCGAAGGCATCCAGGTTTCCAAATCATACATTTTATATTTTCCGGTTCCCATATCGCCGGTAGAAAGCTGCACAACCCGGTACGGCAATTTTAGATCCTGCAGCATTTCCTCGGCAATAGTGCGCAGTGTCTCGAGCCATTCCAGGGATTTTTCCAGGTCGTTTTTACATAAAATCACCTGTTCAACTTTCATAAATTCGTGTATGCGGTAAAGTCCTTTGGTGTCTTTGCCGTAACTGCCGATTTCCGAGCGATAGCATGGAGAAAATCCGCAGACTTTTATTGGCAAATCA
>CAZGYI010000112.1:1107-1548 GCA_964530635.1 uncultured Gammaproteobacteria bacterium
CTTTTTCATCCAAAATTTTGTCGGCAAAATACGCAAGAAGCGACGGCTCTGAAGTGCCGGCTAAAAAAGTCGGCTCTTTACTGCTGCCGTCAGCCAACCGCCCAGGATTTCCTATTTGATAAATTTCATCTTTTCCTTCTGGAAAATGCCCGCTTCCAATTAAGGCAAATTCACGTAAAAGCGTTGGCGGCGCCATTAATTCAAATCCCCTTTTCCGCATTTTATTGATTGCGTGCCAGAGAAGGGAGAAATGAAGCAATACGGCCTCGTTTTTAAGGTAATAGCCGCGATATCCTGATGTCTTCGCCCCGGCCTCTAAATCAATTAAATCCAAATTTTTACCAAGCGTAATGTGATCTTGCGGTTCAAAATCAAATTTAGTCGGCGCGCCGTGGCGCGCGATTTCTTTATTAAAAGTTTCATCCGGTCCGACCGGCGTGT